>CAXNFV010000001.1:0-22485 GCA_964201675.1 Ilumatobacteraceae bacterium
GGCTGGACACCCAAATTTGCCGTACCCCAATTAGGTGGTGTACAAACGAAAACTTTTCGGGCGACTGTTGTTTATGGCGTGGCGTATGCAGTCGCCTCAATTGGTTGCACCATTGGTTTTCTGACCACCGCTGTGTTCGGCTCTATTGCTTTGCATGGTTTTGTTTCGGGTGTGATCAGCATTTTGCTTTACGGGCTAGGCATGGCGATGTTGGTAACTGCGCTTACAGTGAGTTTGGCGTTTGCCAAAACCGGGATCCTGACAATTGTTAAAAACCAATTACACCTCATTCAGCGCCTTGGCGCGATTTTTGTAACTCTGACTGGAATCTATTTGGTGTTTTATTGGTATGCGGCAATCAGCGAGACACGCTCCGCGAGTTTTGTCACCCGAATCGAGCGTTGGCAAACTAGAGTCGCGTCGTTTTTGCAACAACAAGGTGCATTTCGCTTGGCAGTTGTACTGACGATTGTCGTCGCCATGGCTGTAGTCGCAAGTCGGCGCAAGGCAAGAGCACTGTCATGATGTTTGCCAAACTTCTTGCCCACCCGGATGTAAAAGAAGTTGTTGAGTTGCGGGGTAAATTTGGCTTCATGGCATATCACGGTGGTGGATTAGAACATCTCACCGATGTAATCGCACAAAAGGCTGCCGAACAATCAAATTCGTCGTACTACGGAGTGCATCAGCCCCGCGGTTTGAAATGGCATGTGCCATCCCACGAGATTTCACCAAACTTTTCAACTTCTTTGCAGAGTTTTATCAATCACGTCGATATTGTCGTCACGATTCACGGCTTTGGTCGAGAAGGCTTTTTTACTTCGCTTCTTTTGGGTGGACGAAATCGAAATTTGGCAGGGCACTTGAGCACGCACTTGAAACAACATCTGCCAACGTACGAGATTTGTGATGATCTAGAGACAATTCCATCTGACTTGCGCGGCCTGCACGATAATAATCCGGTTAATCTGCCACGGTTAGGTGGTGTGCAAATCGAGTTGCCGCCGCGGGTGCGTGGTGTTGGCAGATTCTGGAAAGACTGGGTTGGCGATGGTTTGACGCCACACACCGAGTCGCTAATTACCGCGCTGGTTTCTAGCTCTAAATCTTGGCAGAATCAAAAATAATTAAGGAGCAAGACGCTCGATTCGCCACGGCGAATCACTATTCGAGCGCGTATAGACGAAACGATCATGCAAGCGACTCGGTCGACCTTGCCAAAACTCAATTGCTGTCGGCACGATGCACCAGCCACCCCAGGTTTTGGGTCGCGTGACAGGTTTGTCGCTGAATTTTTCGCGAACTTCAATTAGCCGTGCTTCAATGAAATCACGATCTGGAATAACTTGTGATTGTGGCGATGCCCACGCACCGATTTGCGACTCGCGTGGTCGAGATGCAAAATATTCGTCGCTTTGTTGTTCTGACACTCGCTGTACGGTGCCTCGAACTCGAACTTGTCGATGTAAATCAAGCCACGCAAAAACTGCGCTGGCTACCGGATTGGTAATTAGTTGCAAGCTTTTAGCGCTGTCGTAATTCGTGTAGAACACAAAGCCATTTTTGTCAACACCTCGTGCCAACACCACACGCGAATCTGGCGCTGAATTTTCATCGATTGTCGATACTGTCATCGCATTGGGCTCGGCGACCCCCGCGCTTGATGCTTCTTCATACCAAATATTCCATTGCGCAATCGGGTCATCATCTAAATCGGCGCGCTCTAAACCAGCGGTTTCGTATTGCACGCGCCGATCACGCACACTCATGGTTTGACTCGTGCGCTAGTTGAAATTACTTTGGCTCCACGCATATATGGTTGCAAAACTTCCGGTATCGCCACTGAACCATCAGCCTGTCGAAAGTTTTCAAGAATCGCCGCCCACACGCGGGGCACTGCCAGTGCCGAAGCATTTAGCGTGTGCGCAATTTCGCTGCCTTTTGTGCCGGCATGCTTGCAACGAATGTCAGCGCGTCGCGCTTGATAGTCGCTGAACCAACTGATCGAACTTACCTCTAGCCATTGATCGCAACCAGGTGCATAAACCTCAATATCGAAACTGCGGTGATGTGATTGACCAAGATCGCCGGTGCAAATCTCGAGCACTCGATACGGCAAACCAAGAGCAGCAATCGTCGCTTCAACACGAACTGTCAATTCTTCAAGCATTTCGGGTGCTTGCTGCGCCGTGGTCACGGCCAAGATTTCAACTTTGTCGAACTCGTGTGTGCGGAGCATTCCACGCGTGTCCCGACCAGCAGAACCAGCCTCGCGTCGAAAGCAAGAGGTATGCGCCATATATCGCAATGGCAGATCTTGAGCGTTAAGTGTCTCAGATGCGTGCAAACTCGTCAGTGGAACCTCAGCGGTGGGTATGCACCAAAGATCGTCGCGCTCAATAGCAAATGCATCGTCGGCGAACTTCGGCAACTGGCCTGTTGCTGTGAGCGTGCTCGTTAAAACCAAACTGGGTGGACGAATTTCTTCGAACGCATCAGCATTGCGGTCAAGTGCAAGTTGGCATAGTGCTCGAGCCATCGTTGCACCAAGACCGCGTTGCATCGTGAACATCGAACCACTAATTTTTGTGGCTCGCTCATTGTCAAGAATGCCCAAAGCCACACCTGTTTCCCAATGCGGTATGCGCTGATGATCGGCGAATTTCGCCGGCATTTGCAACGGTCCTTTGACGACTTTGTTGTCTTTATCACTGTTGCCGTCACTGACTTCTGGGTGCGGAAGATTTGGGATCATCAACAAAACTTCGCGAAGCGTAGAACTAACCTCGTCATATTCGCTGGCCAATTTCTTTTCTGTTTCACCAAGGGCTCGACTCTGGGTCATTAACGCATCAGCGCCAGACTCGTCTTTGTTGCGACGCATCGTTGCCACATCTTTAGAAATGCCATTGATTTGGGCTCGATTCGCATCTCGCTCATTGGTGATATCGCGCAACCTGGCATCTAGCTGTTGGGCCTGATCAAGATCGTGCATTAATGCTGGTTTGACACGCCGTGCCATCGCCGCTTTGACAAACTCTGGGTCTGAACGAAGTAGTCGGACATCAATCACAGAATGATATTAGCCCCTATATGGCAGTGAAGTCCTGTGAATTGCGTACTGTGATGGTGATGAATAATTCAAGTCAGTCGCACGAAGTCGCAATCAGCGTTTGCGATCTTGTCGTTGACTACAAACAAGTGCGTGCTGTCAACAAAATTTCATTCGACGCAAAGTTTGGCGAAGTAACCGTCGTAATTGGCCCCAATGGTGCCGGCAAATCAAGCACGATGGAGGTCTGTAGTGGAGTGCGCACGGCCACGAGTGGTCAAGTCAGCGTGCTCGGGCTTGATCCTAAAAAAAATCGAACCAAAATCAATTCAGAAATTGGCGTGATGTTGCAAGACGGTGGGGTCTACCCGAGTGCACGGGTTTTTGAAGTCGCCCAGCACTATTGCAATCTTTATGGCAATCGCACCACCGCTAACGAATTGCTCGACGCGGTTGATCTCACCCGACAAAAAAAGACGTCTTGGCGCAAACTTTCGGGCGGTGAAAAACAACGGCTGTCGCTGGCGCTCGCACTTGCGGCAAAGCCGCGTGTTGCTTTTTTGGATGAACCGACTTCGGGCGTCGACATTTTCGGTCGAGACTTGATTCGTGGCATTGTTCGACAACTTGCTGATGATGGTTGTGCAGTGATCATGGCGACACACGAACTTGATGAGGCACAAAGAGTTGCCGACCATGTGTTGATGTTTCAAGATGGCAATCTGCTTGCAAATGCGCCACTAACTCAACTACGTGCTTCGGCTGGCGACAATCAAACTCTCGAAGACATCTTTCGAAGTCTGGCCAGCAATTCTTCTAATTCACGAGAAGCATAATGAAAATTTTTAATTCGCAATTGCGCCAAGAACTGACCGTGATGGCACGCAACGGTGAACAGTTGCTCTTGCTGGTTGTAATACCTGTAATGCTTTTGATATTTTTTTCGCAGACTGATTTTCTGCCCACTGGTGACGAAAACAAAATCAATTTTTTAATGCCGGGCATTCTGAGTTTGGCCGTGATGTCTACGGCTATGGTCAGCCTGGGTATCGCCACAGGTTTTGAGCGCAGTTACGGTGTTCTTAAGCGTCTGGGTACGACTCCGCTTGGCACCCGACGACTGGTGATGGCAAAAGTTTCAGCGATTTGCGTAATTGAGGTCGCCCAGCTTGTGTTGTTGATTATCGTCGGTCAGTTGTTGGGCTGGAACCCGAGTCGAACCAACTTGGCACAAATTTTGGTGTTGCTATTGATCGGCACAAGTTGCTTTGCGGGCATCGGTTTGACGCTTGCCGGTCGACTTCGCGCCGAGTTCAACTTGGCGGCACAAAATGGCCTGTATCTCATGCTTTTGTTGCTGGGTGGCATATTTATTTCAAACGACGAGTTGCCAAAGATGCTTGGCGATATCGCGCAAGTCTTACCAAGTTCGTTGCTCAGCAGTTTGTTGCGAAGTTCTTTCAGCGGCATCGAACTAGTAATAACCGAATTTATTGCTTTAAGTAGTTGGGCCTTAGCAGCCTGCGCGTTAGCCGTAATCAGTTTTAAGTGGTCTGATTAACTATTGACGTTTGACTCTTTTGCAGGCGGTACGCGACCAAATGCATCGGTGACATCTTTGTAAGTCAGAACATCTTCAACTGATGAGTTATTTCGATACGACTGATCTGCGGCGAATCCACTACTGAAGCGCTTAAAGAACAAAAATACAACGATTGACCACAAAAATACCGCCCCACCAGTTTTCATAACTGCACCAGCGATCTGCTGGTCAGTTGTGACCGAAAGTCCCCAAACTCGCACTGCAATGTCATAGTGCTTATAAACGGCACCTTCGGCAAATGTCAACCAGGCTGCTGGCACAGTCGGGATGACCGACATCAAAAACAGGTAGATCATTTTTCCGCCAGATTTTAACTGTCGCTGCGTGTCGGGTCCACAAATTGGCAGCCAAACAAGTAACGCCGTGGTCACCAATAAAATATGTAGCGAATAATGCAACAGTCCGTTGTTCACACTTTGATTGACCAATGCCGGAATGTGTGTAATCATCACCACAACATTGAACGCCACTCCAGCAATAACTGGTTTTGCAAGCCAGTTGATGACAGTTCGTGTTTTTCCTGAGCCAAAAACGGCGTCGAACATCCATTTTGGTATTGCCAACAGAACTAGAGGCGGCATGAAATATGACAGCGCCATGTGCTGAAACATATGCATTGAATACAAATATTCTTCGGCCAGGTCGTGCACCGGCCAATCCGAGCCGATCCATAACAACAAAATCCCGCCAACAAATGCGTTGGGTTGCTTTGTCGTTATCACGGGGCCTGATTTGATTACAACTGGGCCGATGACATGCACGGCATATGAATAAGCGCCGATAATGAACACCACTAACAACCAGACTTCAGGGTGAGCCTGAAACCTCCATGGGTTTACAAGATCAGCACTTGCGGCGATCATAAATATAAAATCAACTATTTATTGAATGAAAAATTTGAACGTCGCAAGAAACGCGGCGTATACACCGATAGCCAACACAAGTCCGGCGTAGAACAAGAAACTGAACATCTTGTTGTCAAATTTCAAGTGCATGAAATAACTGACAACCATCACGAATTTGATTACCATCATGATCAACAGCGCTGGCAAGAACAGCACTCCGAAATCGACATAATAAGTCGAAACTTCAAGACCTGTAATTGCGGCCAAAATAATCGCGATGCGGATGTAACCCGCGTCGCTCATACCGTGCTGTTTTTCGTGGGTTGTATCTGCTGTATTTGTAGTCATGATCAAACCGGAATCAGATAGACGAGGGTGAAGATAATGATCCAAACGATGTCGACGAAGTGCCAATAGAGCCCGATCATTTCGACGACTTCTGCTTTCTTGCCCGGCACGGAACTGCGTTTCAAAATGCCGACTAGCGACATCAACATGATGATGCCCACTGTTACGTGAACTCCGTGAAAGCCAGTCAAAGTGTAGAAACTCGAACCAAACAGACTTGTCGAAAAGCCAAGACCTTCTTTATAGAAAGCAGTGAACTCATAAACTTGGCCCCCTACAAAAGTGGCGCCGAGCAAGGCTGTGACAGTGAGCCACAAATTGGTTTTGCGATCGTCGTCTTTATGTGCTGCGCTAACGGCCAGCACCATCGTCAACGAACTCATCAACAACACGAAACTGCTCACTGATGTAAACGGAATGTCGAAAATCTGCGACGGCCGCGGACCACCTGAAACGCGACCGCGATAAAGCATGTAAGTCGAGATCAAACCGCCAAACAACAAGCATTCTGAACCCAAGAATGCCCACATGCCGAGTTTGACATTTGAAATGCCAGTGCTACTGGCGTGGCCGTGTGTTACATCAGTCATGATTTGCCGCGACTTTGTCTAACCCCGAGCCAGGTGCGCTGTTCTCAAAATCAGAATCTGGAGCA
This sequence comes from Ilumatobacteraceae bacterium, assembly GCA_964201675.1. Classification (GTDB taxonomy): domain Bacteria; phylum Actinomycetota; class Acidimicrobiia; order Acidimicrobiales; family Ilumatobacteraceae; genus BACL27. Next base: position 6,504 of record CAXNFV010000001.1, read on the forward strand.
GTGCTGGACTCGAGCGCCCAACCGTATGCAGCAAACAAAACAACCACACCACCGATCACCGAAATCAAGAGAGAATAAATCAGACCCATTGTGATCACCGGCAAACCAAATGCCAAAACGATTGGCCAATACGACGGTGACGGCATGTGAATGTGCTTGTCGGCGTTGCGCTCTTGCTCGGCCATAATTTCTTCGGCAGTTCGAACCTGCGTCATCGTGTGAGTCGCAGCATCTTCTTCGTATTTTTGATGGAAGAAGTCATCGAGATGATGAACAGTTGGGATGACATCGAAGTTATGTTCTTTCGGCGGATTGGTCGTCATCCACTCGAGGCTGCGGGCATTCCATGGGTCAAGTGGCGCCTTTTGCGGATTTCGAGCCGTGATCACAACATTGATCAAGAACAACAGAATGCCAACCGCAAGAATGAACGAGCCGATTGATGCGACCAAGTTCCAGAATGCGAAGTTGAAAAACCCTTCACCAGCTCGTGCTTCTGTCCATTGATACATACGACGGGGTTGACCTTGAAGACCAAGGATGTGCATTGGACCGAAAGTCAAATTCAGGCCGATAACCATTAACCAAAAGTTCCATGAGCCCAGTTTTTCATTCAGCAATTTTCCAAAAACTTTTGGCCACCAATAATAAAAGCCCGAGAAAATACCAAGTACGGCACCGCCAAACAACACATAGTGAAAGTGTGCGACTATGTAATAGGTATCTGTCTGTTGTGTATCAGACGGTGCGACCGCGTGGGTCACGCCCGACAAACCGCCGACGGTAAACAACACAATCAAACCAATCGCAAATTTCATCGCCGTGGTGAACCACAATTTGCCACCCCACATCGTGAGAGTCCAGTTGATGATTTTGACACCAGTTGGCACGGCAATCGCCATCGTCGTCAACGAGAACACGGCTACAGAGACCGGCCCGAGACCCGAAGCAAACATGTGGTGGGCCCAAACACCCCAACCAACAAAACCAATCGCCGCACCAGAGAACACAACAAACGGATAACCAAACAGTGGCTTGCGCGAAAACACCGGCAAAACTTCAGACACGATGCCGAACGACGGCAAGATCAAAACATAAACCTCGGGGTGACCGAAAATCCAAAATAAGTGCTGCCACAGCAACGGGTCGGCACCAGCGGCGACATCGAAAAATTGGGCACCAAAATTTCGCTGAAACGAAAGCAAGAACAAGGCGACGGTGATCACTGGTATTGCAAACAACAGCAAGAACTGCACGACTGTGATCATCCATGTGAAGATCGGCATCCTCATCAACGACATGCCAGGTGCGCGCATGTTAAGAACCGTAATGATCAAGTTGATCGCACCCGTTAGCGATGCAATACCGGTGATCTGTAAACCAAGTGCCCAAAAGTCGACACCGTTTGTCGGTGAGAAAACCGGGCCAGAGTTGGGCGCATACATAAACCAGCCGCCGTCGGCTGCCCCTCCCAAAAACCACGCCAAGTTCAGGAAGATGCCACCAAACAAAAACGCCCAGAAACCAAAAGCATTAAGGCGTGGAAAAGCCACATCGCGTGCACCGATTTGTAATGGTACGAAATAGTTGGCGAAACCTGCCGCCATTGGCATGACAAACAAGAACACCATCGTTGTTGCGTGCATCGTAAACATTTGGTTATAGAGATCGGCGTTGAGAACTTTGCCGTTTGGGGCCGCCAATTGCAATCTGATTAACAATGCTTCGACGCCACCGACAATAAAAAAGAACATCGCGGCGCCGCCGTACATGATGCCAAGTTTTTTGTGATCAACAGTGAACACCCACGAGCGCCATCCGGTAGCTGAGACCGGTCGCTTGAGGACACCGTAAGTCGTGGTCGGGGTGACAATTGTCGGCAGTGTTGGTGCTGGGCGTTCGATAATGGCCATGATCGTGCTCTGTTTCTAGGGTTATTTTAGGGTTATGAGGTAAGCAACAAGTTTTGTGATGTCATCTTCGCTTAGTGCCAAATAAGGCATTCCACGATATTTGCCGTTACTAATCGCAAGATTTTCGGCATTGGCATACATCGGTTTTACTTCTGGCGCGTTACGCAACCATGCACGAAGATCTTTTTGGTTCAGACACTCTTCTGTTACACCGGCCAAATATTTTGCACCAACAACATCACTCGGTGCATTCCATACTTCGTCGCGGCATTGCTTGGAGAGCAAATCAAACATTGCGCCGGCAAAAGTATTGCGTGACATTAGATGCGACAAATTTGGTGCGGCACCGGACCAAACATTTTCATCTGGCGCGGCAATTGCTGGTGTGCCGTCGGCACGCATTAATCCATTAACTTGGTGACAACGCACGCATTGGTTCAAAAACACTTCTTCACCTTGCTGGGCAAGAGTTTCTTTGGCTGGCGCAACATACGGCGCTTGTTGATTGGCCACCCATTTGGCGAAATCTTCCTTGCTCAACGCGACGGCTTCCATCCGCATGTTGGCGTGCGATAAACCACAAAACTCGGTGCATTGACCGGCGTAAATGCCTGGTTTGTCGGCTTCAAGACGCAATGTGTGAATTCGCCCGGGCACTGCATCGCGCTTACCGTTCAACGCGGGGATCCAATATGAATGGATGACGTCTCGACTAGTTTCGCGCAACAAAACTTTTGTGCCAACTGGCATCACGAGTTGACCCGACGTGATGATCGGCTGGGTTATGCCAAATTCATTTTGTGCCGGATAGTCGTACTCCCACCACCATTGTTGACCGGTGACATTGATGATCATCTCAGTGTCGTCGGTTTTCGCAAGTTTGAAAATTGCGCCAAAAGTGAAAACAGAAACAACTGCAAGAATCAATGCCGGAATAACCGTCAAAGTTATTTCAAGAGCAGGTTTGCCATGAGTTTGTTCAGGTATCGGTTGTCCGCGATCGCGATATTTGATCATCGTATAAACCACTGCGACTGCAACGATCAGACCGATAATGCCTGCCACTGCAAAAATGGGCTGCTGTAGATCGTCAATTAGTTTGGAGTTCGGGCCTTTGGGTTGCCATGTATCTTGAGGAGCATTAGTCGCACAACCAGCAGCGACAGCAGAGATACCTGCAACAACTACAAGTGGTTTAAAAACTTTTTGCGACACAACCCGAACGCTAGCGATTGTTGCACGAAGCCAATTGTCAAACTGTCTGCGACTCACGGCACAACCATCTCAATCTTTTTGTCTTCGGCGCCCGCAATATATAGGTAATAGACGTTTTCGGCGCTGGACGGTTTGGCGATTTTCAAAGTCAGGCTTTGCTCGGCGCCCGGGGCAACTAGTTGAGTGCAAGTTTCGTCTTTATGCGATTCATCCTCGGCGGTTTTGTCGGTCTCTTTAGAGCCACCAAGATGAGCAACCAATCGAAACTCGCCCTGAGTGGCGTTGCGAAAAACAATGTTGGTTGGGTTAGCCCTTGCGACAGTGATCGACTTTTGCGCGCCGTTGACACCCTGCACATTTGCAATGAGTTCGCCGTCTTGGTAAACAACAATTGCTGAAACCGAACTACGCAACGACAAAGTGCCTTCTGCGAGTTTGTCGAAATATTTCGACTCTTCAGGGCCACACTCTGCATGAGTGAAGTGTCCTTCCGCAGCGGCTTCAACAAGTTCTTCGCGCTCACCCGAAACCGCACTGGCTAGGCCGCCGGCAACTATGCCCAATGCACCGAGCACGCAAATCGCCACGCCCACCGAACGCTTCATGTTGGGCTTGGCCGCAAACAAAACTCCACCAACCAATACGAGCGCACCAACGATGATAAACAGCGATGCGCCGGTCGATTTGTTGACCGTGAGCATGATTCGAGAAAACGAATAAATAACAACACCCAGACCGAGTGCAGCGAGAACCGGAAACTCTATTGGATTAAGCAATCGCTTGCGGGCGAGAGCGTTGTAATTTGTATCTTTCGAAGCCCGTTCGCTCCACGATTGCACCATCCATTCGGCAAGCGAAGCCAACAACACGATTAATCCAGCGAAGAAAACCAACGACGAAGTCACAAGGCCGATCGCAAGTAACACCACGCCAACGCCCGACACCAGCGGCCAAACACTTTGGGTCGCGAGTTCGCTCGACGAGTCAGGAGTAGATGTCGTAGTTTGCCCGTCACGAGTAGCAACAGCAATGCCAGCCAAAAGTGCAGTCACAGTGATCAACATGCTGATCGCAACACCCGCAATGGCAATCTGATCTAAGACAAACAAAGACATGACCAATGCTGCGATCGAAAGCATTGTCACACCCAAGAAGTATTTGAAACCTGTCGAAAACATCATCCCTACTTTTGCACGTACACAACGAACCACATCGTTGCAAAGATCACAGCGAGTGAATACCAATAAACACCATGAGCGATCACCAAATCGTGGTCGCTAACACGACTGGCGAGAGATCTGAACATCGTCATCAGCGTGAAACCCAAACCGATAACTATGAGCACTGTCATCGTGGCGGTTACTGCGTAAAACATCGTCGTGTAACTGCTGTCGCGAACGCCGATATCCATCTGCATATAGACCGCTATTTGAGCGTTGATCACCGCAATCTCTGTTAGCAACGCAACCCCAAGTGCGAGAGTTGTGTGCTTTGAGTCTGCACGGCGCGAAGAATAGATCGCCCACTGCACCATGATGCAAGTGATTGCAATTGTCATCATCATCGTGTTTGTTGCAACTTCTGGGATCTTGATCTTTTCTGGTAGCCAATCGCGCAACATCTTGCTGCCGTCAGAAGACTCACGCAATGGTGCGTTGGCCCTGAATTGCAACCAAATCGCAAGCATCGAACCGATCAACATTGCGCTGGCTGCCGACATTAAACCACTTAAAACCAGGGCTTGGCGACGCATGACAATTTTTGGTCCCGAGTTAAGTGCTGTTGCGCTAGTGCTCATAAATTAGTGCTCACGAGTTTGCCTGAACTGTTTCAAAGATTTCTTCATCGGCGATCTCTCCTGAACGAGATGACTTAACAACCAGACCGACGAAAGCGAATATGAAAATCAAAAATATAGTTTGGCCAATTGCCGCGACAGAGTTCCAGATTTGGCTGTTGTCACCCAAATCTCCTGTCATGCGATATGCAGGTTGATTAGTGAAGCCGGCAATGTAATACGGCAGAGCCGCCAATACGACACCAAGCACGCCGAGCAGTCCCAGACCGATGACCGGCATGGTTGGCATTTTTCGACCCCAAATTCTTGGGCAGAAATGAGCAATTGCTCCGAATGAACCCAGCACCACTCCGTAGCCAATATAAACGAGTACTGCCTCATCAAACACCGTGTTCGATAGTTTCAAATCGGTAATCCGCAACAAGGCGTTTCCGAGCATGCCGGTAAACACCATGCCGACACCAAAAAACGCAAGAACAAACGCCGCGCTGGGCTTTGCTTTTTCATTTTTCATCGCCAGCAAACACAAACCGAGCACGATCAATACACCGAGCATCGGAAGTGCGTTGAACATCAAAAATGGCAACAGACTTTTTGCAACATCATTAAGTTCGCCATCTAGTTGTAGTGAATAAAAAGATTGTGTCACCGTGCCGATCAACGCCGTGCTCATCACGCCGATTCCGATAAACAAGCCTCCGCGCAGAGGTTGCTTACCTTTGTTCATCGTTGCAACTATTTGCGCAAGTACGCCAAGAGTTGAAATTGCCAGCAAAAATATTTGTGGTGAGGTGAGCGCCCAACCAATCCAAGCATTGACACCATCGGTTGCTCCAAATGTTGCTCGCTCGTAAGAGTGATCGACTGCGACATAAATTAACGCACCAGCCATAACTGGAAGTGTGAGAATAAGCGAAACACTCATCACGAGTGATGACCAGACAAAAATTGGCGCATCCATCAGGGTCATCCCGGCACGACGCGAAGTGAGAATTGTTGTCGCAATACTTGCACTAACGAGTAATAGTCCGGCAATTACTATTCCTAAGCCCAGAATAAACAGGTCAACCATTTGTGGGTCGCCGCCACCGGGGCCACCGTTGCCGACGTATGAGACACCTACAACGATCATTCCGAAAAACCAGAGGTACGCACCAAACGCGGCCGCTCTTGCAAACGCAAGAACCTGACTGCCGATTTGCATTGGCACAATTGCCGCAGCGATACCAAGTGTCATTGGTGCAATTGAACCAAAAATTAGTCCGACCCGAAAAATTGAAAATAGTTGTGTCGCACTTGTTGAATCTATTAACTCGCTTGCCGAACTAATTCTTTCGACACCAAGAACTATTCCAACCACGACAACAACGAGCGTCCACAAAACTGAAACAGAAACCATCAGACGACCAATTCGCTGATAATTTGTCGTCAATAACCAACTCGAGATTTTGTTAAAAAGACCTGTGCCAGAAACCGTGCCCGAATTGGTCATCGCAGAATTCACATCAATGGCGGTCATAACGCAGATAACGCTAACAGTTAAGCCCTTTGGCTTGGAAACTTCTTTATCGCACGAACTTGGCAAATTTCGCGATTAAATGACGCGTTTTATACCAGGACATCGACCATCAACGCGCCAAAAAGCACCGTTACATATGTAATTGAAAAAGAGAAAACCTTCATTGACCAAGCCTCGGTCGGTTTGCGTCCGAGCATTGCCGTACCCACCGAAAAACCTAAACCTAAAACGATTGCAGTACCACCGTAAATCCAGCCAAGATTCGCAACTGGCATCAGCACGAGCGTCGCTGCCGCGAGAACGACCGTGTAGCAAAACATCGTGCGGACCGTGCGCTCAATTGAAACCACTACCGGCAACATTGGCACGTTTGCCGCACGGTACTCATCAGCGTGGCGGATTGCAAGAGCCCAAAAATGTGGTGGAGTCCAAAGAAACATAATTATGAAGAGCCAAACCGCGGGCCAGCCCACTGAGTTTGTGACTGCGGCCCATCCAATAAGGGTTGGCATTGCTCCGGCGGCGCCACCGATGACGATGTTTTGTTTACTCGTGCGCTTTAACCACAGCGAATAGATAAAAACATAAAAAGCGGTGGCGCTGAGAGCCAAAATTGCCGAGAGAAAGTTTGCGCCTGCCCATAACACGGCAAAGGCGACGACTTCTAAAATCACCGCGAATACGAGAGCATTTTTCGGCGCGATTAATCCCGTTACAAGAGGACGATTTTGTGTTCGTTTCATCAATTTGTCGATATCGCGATCGATATACATATTTATGGTGTTTGCACCGCCAGCGGCGAGAGTTCCGCCGATCAGAGTTATTGCAATCAACGACCATGCTGGCCATTTGCCGGCTGCCAGAACCATGGTCGGCACCGTTGTAACTAGCAATAGTTCGATGATTCGTGGTTTGGTCAAAGCGATATATCCACCAACAATTGTTTTGGGCGAACGCTTTGATTCGTGCGAAAACAACCGTGAAGGCACGACTGGTCGAACATTAAGTGCCACGCGACAATCGTACGATGCTTGAGTACCAAAGCCCAACCGATATCTATGAATTCAGAACCTGAAATCAAATTTACGAGCCCAAAAATCCGACAAACGTCACAACGTCACGCCACAATGGAAAGGTGAGGTACATGGCAAGCGCCAGTGTTCAACCAGCCCAGGTCTTAGAACCAGATGTTGATGACGCAACCAAATCAGACAAGCCGTGGATTGTCATCGTCTGGAACGACCCGATCAATTTGATGTCGTATGTAACTTTCGTATTTCAAAAACTTTTTGGTTACAGTCTCGAAAAAGCCACCGAGTTGATGCTCGATGTTCACCATAAAGGTCGGGCCGTTGTCTCGAATGGATCGCGCGAGCGCGCCGAGTTTGATGTATATCGACTTCACGAGCATGGTTTATGGGCGACGATGGAGCACGAAACATCGTGAAAATAAACAAAGGCCCATTGGTGCGAACAAAAAGTGGCACCTACAAATTGGCCTTGCCGAAAGATCACTGCGAAGTATTGACGCATCTGATAACCGAACTTCGCGACTCATTATTGACTACAACTGATGATGCGTCGCTTCGGCGATTGTTTCCGACGGCTTATCACAACGACGCGAAAAAAGATGCCGAGTATCAGCGCTTGATGCGCGAAGAATTACTCGCATCACGGCTTTCGTCAATTGAAACTGCCCTCATGGTGATCAGTTCAAGCAACGAACTATCCGAGTCTGAAGTTGACGCGTTTGCGCGAAGTATTAATTCGTTGCGACTCGTGATCGGCACATCTCTAGATATCGCCGAATCTGACTTTTCTGACTCTTCTGACAGCGATTCAGAAATCCCAGACTCGAATCAAGACGAGTTGGCAGAGCAACAATTAGTCCAACACGAACTTTATGACTTCCTGGGCTGGCTACTTGAATGGACAGTTAGCGCGCAAAGCGAAGGGCTTTAAATCTTTTCTCAATTCTTTTCGCAGGTTCTTAGGTTTTTCGGCGACTAGCGGTGATAGATTTCAAGGGTTCTCAACGGATAGTAGGTCCCTGCCCCCATCGTCTAGTGGCCTAGGACACCACCCTTTCAAGGTGGCGGCACGGGTTCGAATCCCGTTGGGGGTGCAAAGATCAGTTTCAGCAATAGCAGAATCTGGTCCCGTGGTGAAGTTGGAGTTCACGCCGCCCTGTCAAGGCGGAGGTCGCGGGTTCAAGTCCCGTCGGGACCGCTGGGGAGTGTTCGCACTTCTCCAGGTCGGGTAGCTCAGTAGGCAGAGCATGCGCCTGAAAAGCGCAGGGTCACCGGATCGACGCCGGTCCCGACCACAATTAGAAAACTAGATAATTAATTAATCGTGCGCGAGCTCGCGAGAAATCGGGGCTAGCGCGTGACGGTTATTCTTCGACAACGAGTGTGAGAATCCAATCGTTGGCGATGTGACTCTCGAGATCGAAGCTGCCAAGTTTGTCGGCGGTAAATTCGATGATCGCTTCTTGGCCAGCCGTTGCCGTTGCGGTTAGATCGTAGCCATGCAAATGAAACTCGTCGTCGGCGTCTGGATTAAGAAGTTTGATTTGCACCTTCGAGCCAAGAGTTGCTTGATAAGCCACTGCCGAGCCGGAGTTGTAGCCCATAGTCACTGAAATCTCCACTGTTTCGTCGGTCGCAGTTGCTTCTTGCGAAGTTGTCTCGCCTGTTGATTCTTCTGCAATATCGGATGTCGAATCTGAACTTGAACAGCCGACAGCGCCAAGCAAAAGACAAGTTGCAATTACCGACTTGATGAAAATGTTATGGCTAGTCATGATCCAAAAGCGTAGCCAAGATCAGGCGCGGTCAACATTGGTTGATAGACAATTTTTGCCTCGCTTGCCATCGCCGCACAAGTGCCACCTCGATCGACGATCACCGTGATAAACACAGGTGTTGCGCCGAATTCCCTTACGACTTCAACGGCTTCAAATAGCGAAGTACCGCGGGTAACGGTGTCTTCAACGATGGCCACACGATCACCCGGCTGCAGTGCTCCAGCGATGCGACCGGTCACGCCGTGATCTTTGCTTTCTTTGCGCACGCTGAAACTGCGCAACACTCTGCCCCGTGTTGCGGCAACAGCGGCGATACCAAATGCGACTGGATCAGCGCCCATGGTCAGGCCGCCAATCGCGTCAATGTCTGGAGGCAACATTGCCAATGCAACATCGCTGACAAGCAAGATGCCGTCGCTTCGACATGCGGTTTGTTTTGAATCTAAAAACCAGTTGCTGGTGCGCCCAGACTTTAGGGTGAACGAGCCTGTCTTGAGCGAATGAAGCAGAATGTGTTCGCGCAATGCTTCTCTGCGTGGGTCAAGCGGAGGAAGTTTAGACATCGCTAAATTTTAGATAACTAAGACTGTTTCGAAGAAAGAGCTTCGAAAACACGATTCGTATGTTTGACCGATTTCTTGAGATCAAATATTTCGTCTAATTGTTTGGATGTTAAACCAATGCGCTTGTCACTAGCCAGAAGTTCACGAAACTGAACTGATTCAGCAACTGCACGCCCTGCGAGTTCTTGAACCAGTCGGTATGCATCGTCACGCGACATGCCCGTTGATACGAGCGCGAGCAACACAGATTGCGAAAATACAACACCATGATTTGAATGCAGATTTTTTAGCATCTGTGCGCAATCAACTTCAAGATTTGTAATAAGTATCGTAGCCCGTCGCAACATGTAATAAGCCAACATCGAAGAATCTGGCAACACAATTCGCTCTGCCGAAGAATGAGAAATATCGCGCTCATGCCAAAGCGCAACATCTTGCAAGCCCACTTGAAGATTGGCGCGCAACACCCGCGACAAACCAGTGAGCGTTTCAGAAGAAATCGGGTTGCGCTTGTGCGGCATTGCCGAACTGCCTTTTTGACCTGAGGCGAAACCTTCGCGCACTTCGTTTACTTCTGTGCGTTGCAAATGTCGCAATTCAACGGCAATCGTCTCAATCGTTGTGCCGATGCTCGCGCACGCCCATAGATATTCGGCGTGACGATCACGGGCGATGACCTGAGTTGCAGGCACCGGCGTTAACCCGAGCGCCTTTGCAACACTCAGTTCAACTTTTGGATCAATATTTGAGTACGTACCGACAGCACCAGAGAGTTTGCATACAGCAATTCTTTTGGTTGCAACATCTAGTCGCTCGCGATCTCGTCGCAACTGCAACGCCCATAACGCAACTTTGGCACCAAAGGTTGTCGGTTCTGCATGCATGCCATGTGTTCGACCGATCATCACGGTGTCGCGATGTTTCTCAGCGAGCGCGACCACCGCCTCACAAAAATCAGCAAGCGCGCGATCAATCAAGACCGCCGCATCCCGCAACATCCAGCACCACGCAGTATCAACAACATCCGAACTTGTAAGTCCGTGATGAATCCATGCACCAGCCGGCATGCCGATTCGCTGTTGAACAACATCAACAAACGCAGCAACATCGTGGTCAGTAACTCGTTCTCGCTCGCTCACGGCTGTCACAAACTCGCGATCAACTTTCGGGGCACGTTCGCGACAAACCTTTGCATGATCAGTCGGCACAACACCAAGATCACTGTGAGCCGCAGTCGCCAACAATTCAATTTCTAAATAGCGACGAAACTTAGATTCATCCGAAAAAATTTCCACCATTTCTGGCAGGCTGTAGCGCTCAATCATCGACGCACCACACATTCGTTACGCTCCGGACCGACACCGATAATCGACACCGGCACGCCACAATGCTGTTCAACAAGTTCAATCAAAGATCTCGCTTGCTTCGGCAAATCCGTATAACTACGAATCATTCGCACCGATGATTTCCAACCAGCAAGATCGACGTACTTGGCGGTAATTTCACCGAGCAGTTGCGCATCATCTGGGTAACCCACAAACGACTTGCCGTTCAATTCATAACCCACACAGACTCGAACAGTTTCAAACGTGTCCAATACGTCAAGTTTCGTAAGCGCAATTTCTGTCAGCGAATTAAGACGAACAGCATGACGCAACATCACCAGATCCAACCAGCCCGGTCGACGACGACGACCTGTGACAGTCCCAAATTCGTGGCCGATGTCTACAACTTTGTCGCCCAACTCTCCGATCAATTCGGATGGAAACGGACCACTGCCAACTCTTGTCGTATACGCCTTGGCGATACCGACAATTCGTGATATGTCACGGGGCCCAAGTCCTGCGCCAGCGCATGCCCCGCCAGCAATTGGATTCGATGATGTCACAAAAGGATACGTTCCGTGATCAATGTCTAAAAAAGTTGCTTGGGCACCTTCAAGAAGCAAATTTTCTTTTCGTTCAAGAGATTCGTGCAAGAAATTAACCGTGTCGCAAACATAAGGCACCAAACGCGCACCAAGATCAACGAACTTTGCAACAATCGAATCAATTTCTAATTTCTCACCGCCGAGTGCGGTTAAAACTTTTTGTTCTGCGCTAGCGCGTTCAAGCACCAGAGATTTAAATCGTTTCAAATCTCGCACATCTCCAACACGAATGCCGACTCGGCGGGCCTTGTCTGCGTATGCGGGGCCGATTCCTTTGAGAGTTGTGCCGATTTTGTTTTCACCTAAACCAGATTCACTAAGTGCATCATGCGACTGATGCCATGGAAAAATTAAATGGGCAAGACTCGACACTTTTAATCTTGCACATGAAATTCCGCGTGATTCAAGCGTGTCGATTTCGTTGAACAATGTCGGCATATCGACGACGACACCATTGCCAATTACCGGAGTGACATGCTGATAAAACACACCGCTCGGAACGAGTTGTAGCGCATATTTTTGATCGCCAACGACCACTGTGTGGCCTGCGTTGTGCCCACCTTGATAACGAGCGACAATTTGATGCGACTCAGCAAGTAGGTCGATTACTTTTGCCTTGCCTTCGTCGCCCCATTGGGTTCCAACAACGACAGTTACAGGCATCAAACGCTCCTACTTCAATAGAACTTACCTAATTAAAACTGATAGGACGTGTTAAAAGTCTACTCGGCTTTGCTCAACGGTCCTTATCAAAAATGCTTGGTCGACTGCCAAAAACAGCGACTGCTTGTCGTAAAGGCACCAAGCCGAAGCGAGTTGACGTGTCGACAGTTGACTGTGCAAGTTGATCTTGCAAAAGTTGCACTTGTTTTTTTAACTCAGCGACCTCGATTTCAAGCGCCATTACTTGACGGATGCCTTCAAGGTTCATACCGATCTCAGTGAGTTGAGCGATACGCAACAACTGTGCAATATCTGCGTTGCTGTATCGCCGCTGTTTGCCACCTGCAGTACGCGCGGGTTGCACCAATCCACGGCGTTCATAAATTCTGAGAGTTTGTGGATGCATACCGGCCAGTTCTGCGGCCACCGAAATTACATACACTGCTTGTCTTTCGAAATCCATAACGCCTCTCTGTTGTTAACTACTGAATATGACTTCGCACGGACTCTTTGCTGACACGAGCGAGTTCTTCGATTGCGGCACGCTCTTGCTTTGTCAGATCTTTTGGAACCACAACCTCAACTGTGACTATCAAATCTCCGAATTCGGAAGCAGTTTGAATACCTTTACCTTTAACTCGATGACGCGAGCCAGACTGAGTAGCCGGCTTTAATTTCAAAGTCACCGGCTCGCCATCAAGTGTCGGCACTTCAATGTTCGCGCCCAACACGGCTTCGGTAAAACTAATTGGCAGTCGCAATGTCAGATTCTTTCCTTCGCGGCCAAACAAATGGTGCGCGACAACATTGCAAATTACAAACAGATCTCCGGCCAACCCGTTGTTTCGCCCGGGCGCGCCTCGACCCTTGAGTCGAATTCGCTGGCCGTTGTCTACACCAGCCGGAATTCGCACATTTACTTCTCGAGCGCGAACTTCGGTACCGATGCCTTTGCAATTTCGACACGGACTTTCAATAGTTGAACCACGACCACTGCAGCGTGGACATGCCGACGAAAACGCAAACGGACCCTGATCTTCTTCGACAACACCACGACCGGCACATTGTGTACATCGTTTGGCAGATGTGCCCGGTTTGGCACCCGAACCAGAACAGGTCTGGCACTGAACTTCTGAAGTCAAATGCAACGATGTCGTGACTCCTCTAACGGCATCAACAAACTCAAGAGTTATCGACGCCTCAACATCGTTGCCACGCTGTGGGCCGGCTGAGCCACGCGAACGAGATCCGCGACCACCAAACATCTGACCGATCAGGTCGCTGATGTCTTGTCCACCTGCATCAAAATGTTGATGTCCGGCACCACCACGACCTGAAAACGCCGAAGGGCCTGCGCGCCTCACTTCGTCATATTCGCGCCGACGAGATTCATCACCCAGAACGTCGTATGCGGCAGAAATATCCTTGAATTTTTCTTCAGCGGACGCATTATTTGGATTCGTATCAGGATGATATTTGCGCGCAAGTTTGCGATATGTTTTCGTAATTTCCTTGGCTGGAGCGTCTTTATTAACGCCGAGTACCGCGTAATAGTCTTTTTCGAACCATTCTCGTTGTGCCGTCATCGCACGTCGCCTTGCTTTAGCCCTTTACCTTGACCATCGCGGCGCGCAATACGCGACCTTTCCAGCGATACCCGGTTCGCAAAACTTCAGTCACAATTGTTTCACTGTTTTGCGTATCCGAAGGTTCGTGAACTACTGCTTCAGCCAGACTCGGATCAAACACCGTGTCAAGCAGTTCTAAAACTTCTAGGCCTTGTTTATTCAACGTCAACAAAAGCGAACTCAAAATTGGCTCAACACCATTTAAGTCGTGCGCTACAGCCGCCTCGCAGGCATCAAGCACCGCCAACAAACCTTCAACCAACCGACCCGTATTGCGGTCGACTTCGTCAATTTGTTGAACTGCCGAACGCTTGCGATAGTTTTCGAACTCGGCCTGAACGCGCAATGCCATGTCTTTAAATTCGTCGCGCTCTTTGGTGAGTTGCTCAACAAGAGATTCAATGCTTAATTCGTCATTGCGCTCTGATGTCTCTTGTTGATCTGGTTGTTGGTCTGGCACCCCAGACAATTCATCAGTTAATTCTTCATCCATAACGAGTAACGACTCTGGGATTATTTCTCGTCGACGATTTCAGCGTCAACGATGTCAGAGTCGTTTTCGCCGGTCGCCTGACCAGAAGCAGATGTGCCCGCCGCATTTGTATCGCGTGCCGCTGCTTCGTAGAGCTTCTGACTGAATGCCTGACTTGCGGTCATAATTTTTTCGGTTGCGTTTTTGATTGTGTCATTATCGCTACCGTTCAAAGCCGCCCTGAGATCTGCAAGCGGCCCTTCGACTGCAGAGCGCTCTTCTTCAGAGAGCTTCTCGCCTTGCTCACGCAACACTTTTTCGGTTTGGTAAACCAGAGAGTCTGCGTTGTTACGGATTTCAGCCTCTTCGCGACGTTTTCTATCCTCTTCTACGTGCGCTTCGGCATCTTTGACCATCTTGTTGATGTCGTCTTTTGACAACGACGACTGACCGGTGATTGTCATTGATTGCTCTTTGCTAGTCGCGCGGTCTTTTGCCGACACATGCACAATGCCGTTGGCATCGATATCGAAAGTAACTTCGATTTGCGGAACGCCCCGCGGTGCCGGCGGAAGATCAACAAGTTGAAATTTGCCGAGTGTCTTGTTGTAATTCGCCATTTCGCGCTCACCTTGCAGCACATGAATTTCTACCGATGGTTGCATGTCGTCTGCTGTTGTGAACACTTCGGTGCGACGCGTCGGAATCGTCGTATTGCGTTCGATGAGTTTGGTCATCACGCCACCTTTTGTTTCGATGCCCAATGACAACGGCGTCACGTCAAGCAACAACACATCTTTTACGTCGCCGCGCAAGACGCCTGCTTGAATCGCGGCGCCAGCAGCAACCACTTCATCGGGGTTGACCGAGCGATTTGGTTCTTTGCCGGTCAATGACTGAATCAAATCAAGTACCGCTGGCATGCGGGTAGAACCGCCCACCAAAATCACATGCTTAATTTGATCTTTAGTTATGCCCGCGTCGGTGATCGCTTGCTCAAATGGTTTGCGACATCGCTCTAAAAGATCATTTGTCATCTCTTGAAACTTTGAACGACTTAATGAAACATCTAAATGCAAAGGACCACTTGGCGTTGCGGTGATAAACGGCAAGTTAATTTGGGTTTGCTGAACTTGCGACAATTCAATTTTCGCTTTTTCGGCTACTTCCTTCAGCCTTTGTGTCGCCATTCGGTCAGTACCAAGGTCAACGCCATGAGCGGCCTTAAATTCTTTTACAAGCCAGTCAATTATTCTTTGATCCCAGTCGTCTCCACCTAGATGGGTATCACCATGAGTGCTCTTGACTTCAAAAACTCCGTCACCGATTTCTAGAACGCTGACGTCGAAGGTTCCACCACCCCAGTCAAATACAAGAATTGTTTCGTCTTCGCTTCCTTTGTCAAGACCGTACGCGAGTGCTGCCGCAGTTGGTTCGTTGATAATTCGCAGGACTTCAAGACCAGCAATTTG
>CAXNFV010000002.1:0-18703 GCA_964201675.1 Ilumatobacteraceae bacterium
AAAACGGCTTTTCAAAAAGAGCGGCGATGGTATTCCCATCGAAATCAACTCAAAGAACCTGGCATTACTGGTCGCAACGCATGAGCTAATTTCAGTTTCCGATTTACTTTTCGACACATACGGCTCGAGGCTCAAACTAATTGAAGTCGCACGACATCCAATACATCTGTTCAATAACGTCCTTGACTACACCGCTTCATTTGAGCGCTCGCGCGAATTTACCCTCTCGTACAAATTAAAAGGTGTCAAAATACCTTGGTTTGCCAAAGAATGGGCAGAAGAGTTCGCAGAAGCTTCGGTGACAGATCGTGCTTTGTTATCAATATCTCGGGTTCAAAAGTTGATGACTGACGCCATCGACGAACACGCTTTGCGTCGCGAAAACTTTCTAGTGTTGGCATTTGAAGACACAGTCCTTGATCCGCAAACAGCGTTAACTCAACTCGAACAATTTCTCGGCCGAAAACGAACAAAATTAACGGGCCGAGTGCTGCGCCGACAGGCTCTTCCTCGAACCCAAATCTCGGCGGGTAAGTCAACCTCATCATTTTCGTTCAATTCAGAAAGTTCCAAGAGTGAGTCGCAAATCTACGAGCAAATCGTGAAAACTGTCATCGATACAGGTTCACGCAGTGCGATCGAAGAGTTTCGTGATGCGATCGCTGTCTATGACTCACGATGGCCGACTCCGTTGGCAGAACTTGGAACTTCTTGGTCTAAATGAAGCGAATATTTAGGCTTTTGAGGTCTTTGAGAAAAATACGTTGGAAGTTACTTCTGCCAAGACAGGCAAAAGTTTTGCTTTATTTTGTCACGGGGGCAGAAGTCATAAATCCCTACTTTGCAAAACATGAGCTTGAAGTGCTCGATCTCCGTGAAAAAGAAGTCAATATTTCGATTGCCTTACTTTGTTTATTCGACCGTGATCTGAGCGCTCAAAACTACGCAAATAGATACATAAATATTGTTAAACCAAAATTGATCCTGACTTTTATTGATAACTTTCCGCCGTTCTTTCGGCTCAAAAGTCAATTTCCAAATATCCGCACGATCCTTATCCAAAACGGGATACGTAGCGAGCATGGCGACTTATTTGGCTCTCTGCCCAAAAATTCTGAATTGAATGACAACCATGTCGACCATATGTTTGTCTTCGGTAAGGCAATCGGCGAAACTTACGGCAAATTTATATCCGGTGAGGTCGTGTCGATTGGAAGTTTTAAAAATAATCTCTCGCCACGAAAAAATTCAAAGTCTCAAACAATCGCCTACATTTCGACTTATCGTCCAGAAATTTCCGAAAAATTCATCGTCCCTGACTCTGCTCCGGGTAACCCTGTCAGTTATCAGGCAATCACAGCACGTCGTGAGCGAACTATCTCGTTTATCGCCGAATACTGCAAACAGCACAATCGGCAATTTGTAATTATCGGTAAAAGCGAAAATTTTGATGCCGAGAAGCGTTACTACCAAAACTTGCTTCAAAACTACTCATGGAAACTTGAACCAAGACGAACATCAATGAGTAGCTATGAGGTTTTAAATGAATCTGAAATCGTTGTTTTCACAAGCAGCACTCTTGGATACGAGTCGCTTGCACGGGGTAAAAAGACTGCGGCATTTCTTGTTGACGCCGAGTTACTGAATGTGCAAGCACTTAAATTTGGTTGGCCGGCAGTAGTTGCTGACGATGGCGAATTTTGGACGCATCAACTTGATGAGACACGCTTTACCGAAATATTGGACTATCTGACTTCAGTTTCACAATCTGACTGGGAACGCATTTGCTCAGAAACAATGAACAACATAATTACTTACGACGAAAATAACTCACAATTTGTTGCGCTGATTCAATCATTGCGTGCCGATTGGTAGCACTAACAATTATTTTGCAGATTCCCGACTAGCGTTATCTTCAACAAACAGGGAGTGCAACTTTGCAAGTTTTGATATCTACATCAAGTTTTAACTTGGCAAACTTCGCACAACTGTCAGATCTCGAGAAAGCCGGGGTTGAAGTCAAACTCAACCCGTTTGCGGCTCGCTTGACCGAAAAGCAGGTCATCGACCTGCTCGGCACCGACACAATTGGCCTTATTGCAGGTCTTGAACCGCTAACAAAAAATGTCCTACAAGCCGCAAAGTCGCTCAAGGTTATTGCCAGAGTAGGAACGGGTTTAGACAGCGTTGATCTTGTGGCCGCAAAAGAACTCGAGATCATCGTGTTAAATACGCCTGACGCACCAACTAAGGCAGTTGCCGAATTAACAATTGCTCACATTTTGGGTTTACTAAGACACCTCTCGCAAGCAGATCGCCAAATTCGTAACGGAATCTGGAAAGGTCTAATGGGATCATTGCTCGAGACAAAAACTGTCGGGATCGTTGGCTTTGGCAGAATCGGTAAACGCGTTGCGACTCTACTTTCTGCTTTTGGTGCATCGGTACTTATCAGTGACGCGCAAGTCAAATCAGATGATTTTCAAAATGTTGGGTTAGACGAACTTTGCACGAGGTCGGATATTGTGAGTTTGCATTTGCCATACAGTGAAGCTACTCATCACATAATTGACGAAAAGCGAATAAACCTAATGAAGAAAGGTTCATTCATCGTCAACATTTCTCGCGGAGGACTAGTTGACGAGGCAATGTTGCTCGTCGCATTAAAGTCTGGTCACCTTGCAGGTGCCGCGCTGGATTGTTTCGAACAAGAACCCTATGAAGGTGAACTACGAAATCTTGAAAATGTTCAAATCACCGCCCACATGGGTTCGTATGCCCGTGAAACTCGAGACTTGATGGAGCAAGAAGCAAGTCGTTTGTTGGTTAATGCGCTGCACGAAAAGAATCTTCTGAAATGAAAGTTATTGCGATAATTCCGGCTCGACTCGCAAGCACGAGGTTTCCGAATAAACCTCTTGCGCAGATACTTGGCAAGTCGATGATTCAACACATTGTTGAACGGGTAAAACTTTGTAGTGAAATTGACGAAATTGTTGTCGCCACCTGCGACCAAGAGATCGTTGAACACGTTCAATCACTCGGCTACAAAGCAATAATTACGAGCAACCTACATGAACGGGCATCAGACAGATGCGCTGAAGCCATAACCAAAATCGAGTCATCTGGCCCAACATCTTTTGACATCGTTGTGATGGTGCAAGGTGATGAACCAATGACTGACCCTCGAATGCTCTCTGATGTGTTGCGACCATTCAATAACGCACCGGATCTAGAAGTAGTCAATCTCTATGCAGATATTCAACCTGGAGAATTCAACAGCCAAAACTGCGTCAAAGTCGTAATGGACCTTGTCGGAAATGCCATGTATATGTCGCGCGCGCCCATTCCGGTATCCACGGATGGAGTTGAGCGTCCAACGGGCAAGCAACTTGGACTAATCGCTTTTCGACGAGACGCCCTACAAAAGTTCACCAAGTTAGAACCGACGCCGCTCGAAATCTATGAGTCGGTTGACATGCTCAGATTTCTCGAACATGGGATAAAAATTCGAATGCAACGAACCGCTTACCGCACTCACGCTGTCGATATTCCGGCAGACATTGCCGAGGTTGAGCGATTAATGAAATCAAAAACTAACTAACAAATTAATGTTTAAAATTTTTGAAGTTAGGTCACCAACCTTAAATATCTGGGACACTGACCAGACCTACGCAAACAGCGACGGCTCTTTGTTGTTGTGGCAACAATTTGTCGGCTCTCAATATCCTGCACATGCCGTTTCAATCAGCGATGTTATAGAACTAAACGCCTACGAAATCAGAACGAAGATTCTTGACTTTATTTATAGTGTCGGAGAAAACGTCGCTGGTTCTTCAAAAACCAAACTTAAATTTGAGTCGGGCTTTGATTATTTCTGGATGACACAGTTTCAATCTCGGCCGTACACGCAGTCTGCACAATTAAACACTCTGGCGAAACTTTTTGCACTCATTGAAATACTTAAAGTGCACAAATTCAAACAAATACGAGTCTGCACGGCAGACCCAAACTTGAGCACAATTATCGCTTCTATCGCTGAATCAACTTCGGCAGAGTTTGAAACGATCACATTTAACGGCGAGACTTCTCCGACCTCAACAAAATCGCAACTTAAGAAAGTAATTCCGAAACCGTTGCTCGCTTTTATTTGTCTATTGCAACAATCTCGAGTTGCAGCAAAACTGAAATCAAATAATGAATCGTCAACTCACACAACCCGCTATGGCTCAATTTCGTTTTTTGACTATTGGTATCGCTTTGGGGCCACTGTTAACGAAACGCGAAAATTTGAGTCACAATATTGGACAAACTTGGTTGACGAGTTGAAAGATAAAAATGTCAACTGGCTGCACAACCTCGTAGATAAGCACAAAAAATCTGAACTACTGCACATCAAATCACTGCAAAACGACTTCAATCTCGCGAACACCAACAATCGACATTCAATAATTGACGCGATCAGCGAGTCGGCAGTTTTTGTAAAATCAGTGAAGAGTTATTTAAGACTTTTAATTCGATCGCTTTGGCTTGACAAATATAAGTCTGCGTTTTCACTAAGCGACGCACCGATCAATTTTTGGCCGATTTTTAAAAATGAGTGGCTCAATTCGCTGCGCGGCTACGAAGCAATGACAAATTGCATTCGATTTCATCGCCTTGAATTAATTTTGCAACGGCTACCCAAACAGCGACTCGGCTTTTATCTCATCGAGAACCAGCCGTGGGAAATGGCGCTCATTCATCTTTGGCGTAAACACGGTCATGGTCAAATTATTGGCGTAGCCCACTCAACAGTCAGATTTTGGGATCTGAGACTGATGTCTGACCCGCGCAGATTTTTAGAAGTTGGCATAAATACGATGCCGCGACCCAACTGGATCGCAGTCAACGGACCACTCGCACACTCATCAATGGTTGACGCACGATACCCAGAAAGTGAACTTGTAGATGTCGAGGCCTTGATGTATCAACACTTGGCGATTGCACAATCCAATATTCGCAAAAAATCTAGTGACGCGTCGAAAGTAACAACGATTCTGGTGGCAACAGACTTTCTCGAGAGCGCAACTCAAACACAATTGAAACTTCTGAATGAACTGCTACAAACCACTGAGGCTAAAAACCTCCGCGTATTGCTAAAACCACACTGGAGTCAAACATTTAAGGATCTTGATCCACGCATAGATGTCGTGTCGGGCAAAGAAGACCTTGCGACATACTTTGATCAATGTGATGTTTTGTACTGCAGTGCAATTACTTCGGCAGTAATCGATGGCGCGTGTGCGGGAGTACCAGTAATTCAATGTTTGGATCCGCAGTCATTTAATCTGAGCCCACTTCGCGGTCATGCAGAAGTACAAGTTGTTCGCACGACCAAAGAATTGATGCATGCAATCAACAACATAGGTGATAAGCCACCGATTATTAAGCCGAGCACGCTGTTCAACCTTGATTCTCAACTCCCCAAGTGGAAAGCGCTTATTGCGACACAAGCAACATAGAAATAATTATCATAGAATTAAATAGTGTCATTCAAAGATAACTTCTCTGAAACTGACCCGCGACTGAAACTTTTTGCGAATGAGACCGAAGTTTTTTATTTCACGGCACAACTTTTGACTGAAATTATGCAAACAACCATTGATTCGAAACAAAACTGCAACGTAATAGTTGCCGCTGGTCGATCAATCACAAAATCTCTAGAGTGCATATCGCCGAAATCGATTGAGTGGCAACGCGTGAACTGGTTTCTCGCTGACGAGCGATGCGTCGCAATTGATGACCCGCAACGCAATGATCTACAAATTCGGCAAGTTTTAAAACGAACTCTTGGTAACACTTACGGCAATGTAAATAGCACACGAACAGACATAGACCTTGAAGAAGCAGTCAAAGAATATGCAACTAGAATTGAGCGAATCAATATGTTCGATTTTTGTCTTCTGGGTATGGGCGATGACGGCCACATTGCAAGTCTTCTGCCAGGCCACCAGGCGATTAAGTCAACCGAAAAGTGTTGTCTTGTTAGCGACTCGCCGAACCCGCCAAGCCAAAGAATTACCCTTTCAATGGGCGCGTTGCGCAATACGAAGAATCGAATTGTTGTTACTGCTGGCGCAACAAAAAGGCAAGCAGTTACCGACTTTAGAAATAACCCGGAAACACCTGTGCGAATTTTCGAACCTACGGTGATTGTCTTGGATCAGGCCGCATCTCGATGAAAACAGTTCTACTCTGCGGAGGTTTTGGTACCAGAATCAGGGATGTCGCAGACGACATTCCAAAGCCGTTGATCAAGGTTGGAGAGATGCCGATTTTATGGCATTTGATGGGATACTACGCAAACTTTGGTTTTACAGAATTCGTCTTGTGTCTGGGCTACAAATCTGAAACTGTTGTCGATTTTTTTCGCAAACAAAACGGAGAGTTGACGCAGTTACCTTCAAAACCCGATCTGCCAAATATCCACGAATTCAAAGGTCTGATCAACCGCAAAGACTGTGTCGTCACACTTGTTGATACTGGACTCGAGGCAATGACTGGTGCGCGTCTGCGAAAAATTCAGCCATTGATTGGCGGCAAAACCTTCATGCTTAGTTACGGCGATGGTTTAAGTGATGTTGATCTTGACAAACTGGTCAAACATCATCAAAACAACAAAAAGTTTCTTACGGTCACTGGTGTGCGACCTCCAAGTCGTTTTGGTGAGTTGCAGGTTGATGAAACGAACAATGTCACCGGTTTCAATGAGAAGCCCCAGGCATCTGGCGGAAGAATTTCGGGTGGATTTTTCGTGTGCGAGCCAAAAGTTTTTGATTATCTCGAGCCTCGCGAAGATCTTGTGTTCGAAAAAGAACCAATTCAAAAAATTGTGCACGAGTCACAAATGACGATGTATCCCCACGACGAATTTTGGCAATGCATGGATACCTACCGCGACTGGGAATTGCTCAATCAAATGTTCAAATCCGGGAAGGCGCCATGGGTTCGCTCTTAGAAGCAGTCGCAAGTTTCAAGGGTAAGCGCATCGTGGTTACCGGCGATACAGGGTTCAAGGGATCTTGGCTCTCGCTATGGTTGCATCTTGCCGGTGCAGAAGTTTACGGTTATGCATTGCCGGCAGAATCTGAGCAAACTCACTTTGCACAACTTGGTCTGAAAAAACTTATCAAGCACCAAGATGGTGATGTTCGAGATTCTGAAAGTCTCAAGAGTTTCATGCAATCTTCGCGACCTGAAATTGTTTTTCATCTTGCCGCCCAAGCCTTGGTGCGCCGCTCTTACGCCGACCCAAAAACGACCTACGACACAAATATCGGCGGCGCAGTCAACCTGATGGAAGCAGTGAAAATTACTGATTCGATTCGGTCACTGATATTTGTTACATCCGACAAGTGTTATAAAAACAGGGAAGTTCGAGATGGCTACCGCGAAACCGACGAACTGGGTGGAAGAGACCCTTACAGTGCTTCGAAGGCCGCGGCTGAACTAGTTTTCTCTTCATTTTTCGACTCATTTTTGTCGACTCGAGAAAATTTTGGTGCAGCCACGGTTCGTGCAGGAAACGTAATTGGTGGCGGCGACTGGGCACAAGATCGAATCATCCCTGATTGCATTCGTTCGCTTTCAGCGAACCAACCGATCGTATTGCGATACCCGAATGCCACCCGACCGTGGCAACATGTTCTTGAACCACTATCCGGATATCTTCAACTGGCCCACTACCTGGGTGAGTCCTCAAAATCATTTAATGGCGCCTGGAACTTCGGCCCAGATGAGTCGGATGCCTACAGCGTCCATGATGTTGCCAAACAAGCCGTGAAAATCTGGGGATCTGGCGAAATAAAAATTGACACACCCGCAACACAGATGCATGAAGCCGGTCTTTTGCATCTGAATTGCGACAAAGCGAAAAAACAAATGAGTTGGAGCCCGCGTTGGGATTTCTTAGAAACGATGACAAACACGGTGTCTTGGTACCGCGAAGTCAATAAAGGCAGAGCAGTCAGAGAAATAACCGAAACCCAAATCAACCTATATATGGAGAAAACAAAATGATTCACGGCGTGATTATCACTCCCCTGTTGCAGATTGCCGACGAGCGGGGCAAGGTAATGCACATGTTGAAAAGTACCGACAAGGCTTTTCAATCTTTCGGCGAAATATATTTCTCGTGTGTATTTCCTGATGCCGTCAAAGCCTGGCACTTTCACGACAAGATGATTCTCAACTATGCGGTCCCACATGGACGAATAAAGTTTGTTCTCTACGACGATCGACCCGAGAGTCCAACAAAAGGCGAAGTGCAAGAATTATTTCTCGGCGAAGAGAACTACTGGTTAGTGACAGTTCCGCCAAAAGTATGGAACGGCTTCAAAGGAATCGGAACCGAGATGGCAATCGTTGCGAATTGTGCGGGAATTCCGCATGATCCGACAGAAATACATCGGCGCGAACCAACTGATCCACACTTTCCATATAACTGGCAACTAATTCATCGATGACCAAGAATGTCCTTCTAACTGGCGGGTTCGGAACACTGGGCGGGCGAATCTCGGCCAACCTTTCTAAAAACCCCGAAATCAAGTTGCGATTGGCGTCGCGACAAAAGCGTAAACCGCCGAGTTGGGCGCCGAAAGCCGAAGTCTGCGTAATTGATTTTGAAAATCAAAACTCGATCAAACAAATGCTTCAAGAAGTGACCCATGTGGTTCATCTCGCGGCGTTAAATGATTACGAATGTCGTGCTGAACCAGAAAAGGCAAAGTTGGTGAACGTCGAATATACGCGCCGAGTTGTCGAGCAAGCAGGTCAACTGAAAAAACTGAGATTTATTTATCTATCGACAATTCAGGTTTACGGAAACAATCTGAGTGGGGTGATTTCGGAAACATCACCAACTGACCCGAAGGATGCATATTCGCAGACACATCTTGATGCAGAACGGATAGTTGAGCAGGCGCATAACAGCCAACAACTTGAAGGTATCAGACTCAGGTCAGCCAACGGTTTTGGTGCACCGATGTCATCTGATGCAAAAATCTGGCAGATTATCGCCAATGACCTTTGTCGCCAGGCAGTCGAGACGAAAAAATTGACACTTAAATCGCACGGCTTGCAGTTTCGCAATTTCGTTCCGTTCACCGATGTTTGCTCGGCGGTTTACTATTCACTTGAGATGTCAAAGCAACACGTCGGAAATGGACTATTCAATCTTGGTGGCAAAAGGTCGCTGCAGATCATTCAAATGGCAGAACTTGTTGCGACACGATGCGAAGTTGTCTTGGGCTTCACGCCGAAAATAGAAAAGCCAAATGAAACTCCGAACTCTGCGCCACCTGCGTTTGAATATAGTTCTGACAAACTTTTGGCAACAGGACTCAAATTGAATTGTGATATCGAAAAAGAAATAGATTCGTTACTGCAAAGCTGCAAAAATTGGTTTAAGTTTCAAAATTAATATGACCACCCAGCCTTATGTTTCGGTGGTGATCCCAACTTATAATCACGCAAAGTTGTTGAAAAAAGCGCTTGACTCAGTGATGGCACAGACTTTTGAAGACTGGGAAGCAATCGTTGTAAACAATTTTTCAACCGATGACACAATTGAAGTTGTAAATTCTTTTGCCGACCCGCGAATCAAGATTCTTAATTTCAGCAATAACGGCGTGATTGCCGCCTCGCGCAATCATGGCTTGAAAGAAGCAACCGGAGACTTCATCGCTTTTTTAGATTCAGACGATATTTGGTATCCAAACAAACTTCTAAAATGCGTCGAGCAAGCTTCGGCCGGTTATCAATTTATTTGTCATGGCGAACTGTGGATCAATAGCGATCTGACTCAGCGCCCAGTGATGTACGGGCCGGCTTCAAACGCGACATATAAGCGTCTTTTATTCAAAGGCAACTGCATCTCAACTTCGACAACTTTTATTGCCAAGTCATTGCTCAACTCTGTTCAAGGCTTTGACGAGAGTCCAAAAATTATTACAACCGAGGACTATGACCTTTGGTTGCGCCTCGCAGCCAAAAATCCACCAACTGTTTTTATCCCCGAAGTTTTGGGTGAATTTCATCGTCTTGCCAAAAGCGCCAGTAGCAGTGTCTTGAGAAACTTTGCAGCAGAACTAACAGTTTTGAGAACTCACTTCGATGCGCAACCTCAAACGATCATAAATCGGCTTCGCATGCGACATAGATATGCGATTGCTCACTACGGGGCCGCCAGACAATTGACCACTCAACCAGGTCAGGCAATTCGGTTGTTCGCCAAGTCATTTTGTCTCTCGCCATTTTTGATAAAAATCTATCTCGGTACAATGATCATGATTTTGCGAGCAATCACCACCCGTGACAACCGAAATCAGAAAGCTTCGCTCGAGAACCGCGGCTCAAAATCTGAAGGACGCACAGCCAAATGAATCTGTTGAAATATCGAGTGGCTCAAGTTGTTAGCGCTGCAAATTTCGCTCCCAGACGTGCCAAACAAAATTTGCGCCGAGTTTTGATGTATCACTCGGTGGTCAATGACGCAGATTTTGTGATTAAAAAATCGGATATTTACTCGATTTCTGAAACCTACTTCTCTAGTCATGTTGATTTTTTGGCGCAAAAATACAACTCGAATGATCGCAAAGTTGTCTCTCTTGAAGATTCATTTTCGTCTGGCGTTTCGATCACATTTGATGACGGATACAAAGACACCCTGACAATTGCCGCGCAACTGCTGTGCAAAAATAATCTTCCTTTTCACGTTTTCGTTACACCGGCAAATGTCATCTCTGGTGACAACAAGTATTTATCTGAAGCCGAATTGGCCTCGCTTAGCAAACTACCTGGGGCCACTATTGGTGCCCATGGGTTTTCGCATCAACACTTGACAAGCCTGAACACAACCGAGATCAACGAAGAATTAAAGTCGAGCAAAGAGTGGCTTGAGAACTTAACCCAAAGAGATGTCACGACAATGAGTTATCCGCATGGCGCATTCGATTCTAAAGTACGAGAAATCGCAGCATCTGTCGGATATCTCTACGCTGCAACGAGCAGTTGGGGTTGCTACCAAGTCGGGGTTAAACCACTTGAGATTCCCAGAATTGATGTGTGGAACCTTGACAATCAAACAGCCCTAAAACAGAAATTAAATGGACAATGGGATTGGATCGGTAAGTTATTATCACCAGTTCAAGAATTAACTAACTAATGCTCCTTTTTATTTTTCAAGCGGTGCTCTTGGGTGTCGTATTGATGCTCTTTGCCAGACGCTCCGGTCGTTACGATCTATATCTCACATTATTTGTTGCCGTTTGGGTATTAGCAGTAATCGTCATTCGTTTCATTTACGGTGTCGACCACGCATCATTTTATTCAAGTGACCAAAAAACTCAGATCAACCTACTAAGTGAGTTCGTTGATCAAGGAGTTTTTCTTTCGCTGGACAGAATTATTGGTGGTCGATATATCGTCGTTATACCAGTTTGGCTCCTAAATACAATCGGATTTGAAGTGCTGTTAGCTCTTAAATTCTTTCAGGCGCTTTCTTTGCTGTTCACCTACAAAGTTTGTTCTGACTTCATCCGCAGTCAAGGGATAGAAGTCAAGTTATGGCATGCAATTTTGTTTTCTGGACCACTGTTCATTTTTTTGTCCGCTCTTGGTCTTCGAGATTTACAAATTGTTCTTTGTGTTTCGTATGTTTATTTAGGACAAGTACCGTTGCTGCGGTTCGTTGCCCTTGGGGTTTCGGCGCTGCTTCGTCCCCACTTGACCGTCGCCCTAATTTTTGCATGGCTGATCGGTCAATGGCTTAAGCGACATCCTTTGAAACGAACACCAATTGCTCTAATCCCGATCACGTTAATGGCTTTTGTTGCAGGGGGTTTCGGATTCGCACTAGGAGGCTTCTTCCATTATCAAAATAACTACGCTTCACCCAGTCTTTTTACGCAAAAAACTTGGTGGAGATTTTTTGCAAATCTTCTAGGTCTGCAATTTCTCACTTTCGGAGGAGATGTCGTGAGACTAACTGTCACCCAGTTGCTTGCTCTGAGATTATTTTTCATTGACACTTTTATGATTCCAATTTTATTTATCTTCACGCTGTTGAACAGTAAACTTATGTATTCGGCAATGAGAATTGAAGTGTTCATGTCATTTGTATTTTTTCTTGGGCTGGTCTCGCAAACTAACTTCAACTCGTCTCGCCAGAACCTTCCTTTTCTATCAATAATGGGTGTTCTCGCAGTCTTGGGAATCTTGCAATCAAGAAAACTTGATGCCGAAACGTAAAGGCATGATTATCGACCAAATAAACGTCAACGATAAATGCAGCGTTTATGATTCATTTGTAACAATATGAAAATTCTTATAACTGGTGCAACAGGTTTTATTGGCACGCAACTTGTGCCGAAACTTGAGAAGTCTCACGATGTGAAAACTCTCGATGCACGGCAAGTCAGTGACTCAAGTTCACATTGGCACCAAGCAGTCGATGACTGCGAGGTGGTTGTTCATCTGGCTGCGCGAGCACACGTGACCAGTGACGGCTCAAACTCTCAACACGACCTATACCGCTCAACCAACTCACTTCTGACTTCGCAACTCTCGCAACGATTGGCGCTCGGGACTAACAAGCACTTTATTTTCATGAGCACGGCAAAAGTACTGGGTGGGTCAACTCAAAAAGACATACCGTTCAAAGACACCGACCGACTCTGCGCGACAGATCCTTATTCAAGTTCAAAAGGAGAAGCAGAACAAGACTTGCAACTTCTGTGTGGTCGAACCACCCTCAAATACACAGTCGTTAGACCACCGCTCGTCTATGGGCCACATGTAAAAGCAAATTTTCTCTCAATGATGAAGTGGGTAAATGACCAGCGAGTACTACCTCTGGCGAACACCAAAAATTTGCGAAGTTTTATAGGCATCAGAAATCTCGTTGATCTTGTTGAAACTTGCATTACAAACAACAATGCGCAGAATCAAATACTGCATGTTTCAGACAATCACGACTTGTCAACAACTGAGTTACTCCAGATTTTGGCTGAAGTAATGGGTAGAAAATCTCGTCTAATTTCGTTTCCGCGTCCAGTTTTAAGGCTTGCCAGCCAGATAATCGGCAAGCCCAGAATCTACGAACAACTATGCGGTTCTTTTCAGTTAGACATTTCAAGAACTTGCGAGTTACTGAAATGGTCGCCACCATTCACCGTCAAACAAGAACTTGAGCAAACAGTCAAATGGTTTAATTCAAAGTCGTAATGATTTTTCTTATTGTCATTGCAACAATCTCAATAAGTTTTGGACTAACTCACTTGGTGCGCAAAATTGCGATCAAGCGCAATAAGTTTGATATCCCTAACGAGCGTAGTTCGCATCAAAATCCGACACCACGCGGAGGTGGCGTCGCAGTTGTTACCGCGTTCGTGCTTGGCTTGCTCGCACTTCTAATTCGAGGTGACATTGCCGCAAAGTCTTTTACCGCGATTGTTTTGCCAGGGTTGCTGGTGGCAATCATTGGTTATCTAGACGACCTGGGTCGCGTGACAGCCGCACGCTTGCGACTGATTGGCCACTTTGTCGCTGCGATAATCGCACTATATATTCTGGACGGTTTACCGCCAATGCCATTGTTTTCGGCGACCATTGATATTGGATTGGTTGGCAACATAATTGCAGTTCTGTTTTTGGTCTGGATGCTAAACCTCTTCAACTTTATGGATGGAATCGATTCAATCACCGGAGTCGAGACATTGACTAGTTGTTTAATTTTGACAATTTTTTTGATCAACAAATCTGAAACCGAATTGTCGCGGGTTCCCGCACTGTTGTGCGCGGCTGTCATCGGTTTTTTATATTTTAATTGGCCGCCAGCAAGGATTTTTCTTGGCGACATCGGTAGTGGTTTCATTGGCTTCACCATCGGCACAATTTCACTTGTCATAGCACGGTCGCAACCACTCATGACTTGGGCAGTGATCGTCTTGCTTGGTGTATTCATCGTTGATGCAACCGTGACATTGATACGTCGTTTAATTGACAGACAACAAATCTCGACGGCGCATCGATCGCACGCATTTCAACACCTGGCAAACAGCGCTGACCAACACCTAAAAGTCTCGCTATCAATTGCCGCAGTAAATACTCTTTGGCTTGCGCCGATTGCGTGGCTGGTCGTTGATCAACGAATTCTGCCGATCATTGGAGTTGTAGTTGCTTACATACCGCTTTTGGTTTTGGCGATCTATTTCAAAGCCGGCAAAACAGCTAGTTAGTTTTTACGAGTCAGTTTTACGAGTGGTATTTGACGATCGGTCTTGACTTGATAGTTCGCAAAGTCTGGCCAGATTGCGACCATTACATCCCAGATTTTTTGTCGATGCGCAAGATTTTCGTCGTCTTGGCCATATGTCGTAGCGATGCAAGTAAAAATCTCTGCACCAACTTGCACGGTCACTTCGGGCACTAAAACAAGATTTTCATACCAAAGCGGATTAGTTGGGCTGCCGCCTTTAGATGCGACGATCACATAGTCATCGGCATCACGGCCATATATCAAAGCAGTTCGACGACCAACTCCTGACCTGCGACCAAGTGTTGTCAGCAAAAGTGTCGGCACTCCACGCCAAATGTGACCTTCGGTCCCATTGCTTTCGACATAAGTCTTTATGTGCTCGGCGACAAAACCAGTGGGGCTGTCGATGATTTCAGGTCTTGACATACAACTAATACTACTTACACCCCCGTGCCACACTTAGACGATGGAACTAATTATCGGATTACTAGTAGTTGTTGTTTTGGTCCTCGCTGTGATGGTGACGCGCCAAGCCAATAAATCAACTCTGCCACCTACAAGCCCACAAAATTTTGATCAGGCTGCATTAGTCGATGCGGTACGCACAGCCGTTGACGCCCAAGTTGGTAAAGCCACACAACAAGCACTTGAAAACGTCAACTCTCAGATTGATCGCACATACCAGGCGCGCACACAAACTTTGACATCTGAAACCAAAAGTCTTCTAGACCCGGTTGCCACACAAATGAATGAACTTCGCAATGCCGTAACTGCACTGCAATCGAACTACACGAACACAGTTGGCGTAACCCAAACAATCAGCAAACAAATTGAATCACTAAACCAAACAACTTCGGCGTTGCAATCAGCACTCAAATCATCTAGCGCACGCGGCGCATGGGGTGAACAACAATTACGCAATGTAATCGAACTGGCTGGCATGTTGCCGTATTGCGATTTTTTAGAGCAGACAACCGTCACAGGCAACGACAAGATCCAACGACCAGACGCAGTAATTAAATTGCCAAACAACGGATGTGTCGTGATCGATTCAAAGACTCCACTCGATGCCTATCTCAAAGCCCAAGAAACCTCTGACGCGACATTGCGCCAACAACTACTCAATGAACACGCCAAAGCGCTGGCGGGTCACGCCAAAGTATTGTCTGATAAAAAGTATTTCCAACAATTTGATCGCACACCTGAATACACGATCATGTTTATTCCTGGTGAGTCATTTTTGGCTGACGCTTTGCGCGCCGACGGCAGTTTGCTCGAAGTTGCGATGCGCAGTCGAGTCTTGATCGCTTCGCCGGTCAACTTATTGGCGCTTTTGCTGGCTGTTGCCAAAGGCTGGCAGGCGTTTCAGATCGCCGAAAATGCCGAGAAAATCGCCGCTATCGGTCGCGAACTCTATGAGCGAGTTGACACGGTGCTTGAAAGTGTCGAAAAAACTGGGCGCGGTCTTGAAACTGCAATCAGTGCATATAACAAAATGGTCGGCTCAATCGAAGGTCGAATGTTGTCCACGCTTCGCAAATTTAAAGATGTTGGTGTGACTTCTGCAGAACTCACCGAAATTTCAAATATCGAGTCGGCACCGCGTCGGCTTGCAGCGCCAGAACACACAAAAGAACTTGGCAGTTGAACGATTTACTTGCTTGTTTAGTGATTGGTTTTTTGATTAGTTTCTACCTCTTTTAATCGCTAACATTACGACAATGATTTCGGCAGTTGTCTGGCACTGGTGGTTAGGAGCGGGTCTGTTGATCGCTGGCATCGGTGCAGTTATCAGCCTCGTTGTGGGTTACATCGGCCAAGTAACTGCGCTGAAGTATCCAAACCGTCGACAACGACAAGCACAAAAATAACTTAATTGGGCCGATGAAAGCCCTACTTGTTCAACTAGAAAAACATCCTCTAGTTATCGAATTGCTCGCCAAGAGCAACTTTCCATCTGCAGGCACAAAAATATCGTGTGCAGTTTCGGGTGGCCCAGACAGCATGGCATTGCTAATTCTTGCCGTTGCCTCAGGATGTCACGTGACAGCAATCCATGTTGACCACGCCCTAAGAATTGGCTCAGAAAACGAATCTAAACTCGTCGAAAATCTTGCAAAAAATCTTGGCGCGAACTTTATTTCGAAAACAATTCGCGTTGAGCCGGGCCCCAATCTTGAGGCTCGAGCGCGAAACACCAGATACGAGGTGATGCCGCACGATGTAATGACTGGCCACACAGCCGATGACCAAGCAGAAACAGTTCTGATTAATTTATTGCGCGGCGCCGGATTGGCTGGATTGGCCGGAATGCAACGTAATCAGCGACACCCGATCTTGGCACTCCGCAGAAGTTCAACTCATCAGTTGTGTAATGAACTCGAGATCGAAGTCGTTGAAGATCCGTCAAATACCGATCCAAGATTTCAGCGCAACCGAATTCGCCACGAATTGATCCCACTGATGGACGCAATCTCGCAGCGTGATGTTGCGGCGATTCTTGATCGACAAGCCGACTTGTTTCGCGAAGATTCGATGCTGCTTGACGACTTGGCAAAATCTATTGATGTGACTGACGCGAAACTTCTTGCTGTGGCTCCAATTGCATTGGCACGCCGTGCAGTTAGGCAATGGCTTACCGATATTTATCCGCCAGATGCAGCGACTGTCGAACGGGTATTAGAAGTTGCTCGGGGCGCAACTTTGGCTTGCGAGATCGGTTCAAATCGCGAAGTGCGTCGAAGCCAGCAGCGATTGCAGATCTTCTCTAAATAATAAAAACAAAAACATCATCCCAATTTGCTGTGGTAAAGTTACCGCTTGATGTTGGTCGTTTCTCAAGTAAGTGGCACATCTGAAACAAAGGTTTACTAATGCCACCAAAACTTCGCGGTAAATGGGCCCTGGGTATCATGCCCCGTAATCTGACTTGGATTATTAAAGACAAACTTGCCGTCTGCGAACGACCAGGTGGGTTTGGCACAAATCACCGAAGAGTCCGACGACAAGAAGAGATCATATGGCTGCGCGAAAATGATTTTGGATTCGTGATTTCAATCAGTGTCGCGCCACACAATTTGCATAGTTACGAAGAACTGCAAATGCCTTATAAGCACCGTCCAATGGCGAACCCTGACGAGTTAGACCAATGGTTAAAGGCTTTCTATACAGAACTTTCGGTGCTAATTCAACGAGGTCTTAAAATCATTGTTCACGCTGAAGAAGTAAGCGAGCGGTTGCACGGGTTAATGGGCGGTTACATCAGATGGTCCGGCCTGGTCGATGACTCGGCGCAAGCAATAATTCTCACCGAAAGAATTGCCGGCCGTCAGCTAGACCCAGACTCTCGCGAACTGATTCTGCGAGTACACGAACTTCGTTGAACTCAAACTTGGTTCAAAACAATTTTTTAACGAATTACCGACTCTAAAAGTATTCGTGGTGCCAAGCGCATCGCAGTCGTCGCACTCGATGGTGGCAATTTGTTGCACTCAGTTTCTGCAATTGATACATACTCAAGTGCCGTTTCGATCGCGCTTGCAATACCCGAATTAGAACGAACAATTTGTAGGGCTTTATCACGTTCATCGCTGATGAACGGCTTACCGAGAAGATCTCGCAACTCGATTGCATCCGTTGAATCTGACGACAGCGTCAACAAGACTGGCAGCGTGTAGACACCCTCTTCCATGTCATGGCCAGCGCGTTTGCCAAGTTCGTCATCTGTGGCGATTACATCCAAGATGTCATCAACGATTTGAAACACCATGCCGATAGCGGTGCCATAAATAGTTAGTGCCTCAACAATTTTTTGATCATGCCCGGCAACAATTGCGCCGATTCTTGCCGAGGTTGCAAACAGCGAAGCAGTTTTTCCTTCAATGCTGACCAGGTAAGACGGAATAGATCGCGAAACATCATAAGTATGACGCAACTCTTCGATCTGTCCTTCGCAAAGTCTGCCGATTGTCTGGGCAAGCAAAGTCACAACTTCGGTGCCGAGTGCAGCCGAAACTTCGGAGGCTTTGGCCAACATAAAATCTCCCGCAAGAATCGCCTGCAAGTTTCCCCATCGTGCGTTCACGGTGTCGACACCGCGCCGTGTCAAAGATTCATCCATCACATCGTCGTGATATAACGAACCCAAATGCACGAGTTCGCAAGCAATTGATCCTTGAATTACATCGTCACTAACTGGAGATTCGTTTCCGACTTGAGCCGCCGCAATCGACAGCACGGGGCGCAATCGTTTGCCACCGGCAATAATCAAATGTGAAGCAAGTTCGTTTAAGTGTGCATCTTTTGTCTGAACCGCTTTGCGTAACGCGAGATCAACACGGTCGCGATCCGACGCCATAAACGGCAAAGAAAGCAAAGGCGACGCGGTGGCCATATCCACAGGAT
>CAXNFV010000003.1:0-14333 GCA_964201675.1 Ilumatobacteraceae bacterium
GCGTGTTCGCGACCGCCAAAGTGGACGTTTTGATGATGCTCCGACAGATGACGACCTGTCGATTGTCGAGGCGGCCGTCTGGGAAACCTATTGTGTCGGTCGATTATCCAGGCTTGGTTTAAAGGTTCACAAGCAACGTTGGCACTACAACTTTCGAAATAGACACGGTTTTAACGACACAGCCGATAAACATTTCGAAAGGATATGGACGGCCGATGACCTTACATGGTAGCAGTTGTCAGAAATTTCTCAACACGCAATCGCGTGACTTGAATTGGCGCAGTTTTAAAACAAACTTAACGCAGATTAGCGATCGCGCAATTTTGCAAGCAACCGCAAAATCTCGAGATATAGCCAGACAATCGTGACCATCAGCCCGAATGCTGCGTACCACTCCATATATTTCGGCAAACCAGACGCCTCGCCACGCTCGATGAAATCAAAGTCAAGAGCCAAATTCATTGCAGCCAAACCAGCGACCAAGAAACTAAAGCCGATGCTCATCGGGCTTGAACTGTTGAAGAAAGAAATGTTCATGCCAAACAAACTGAGCAACAACGACACACCGTAGAAAATCGCGATTCCTAATGTTGCACCGATGATTGTGCGGCGCATTTTGTCAGTCACTCGAATGACTCCGGTGCGATAAAGCACGAGCATCGTTACGAACACACCAAGAGTGATACCAACAGCCTGAATTACGATGCCGTCGTACGCAGTGTTGAAAACTTTCGAGATCGCACCGACAAACACACCTTGGGCGATTGCATAAATAGGCGCAAGAACACGGGCCAATTTGGGTTTGAATGTCAAAACAATCGCGCAAACAAAACCGAACAATGCGCCTCCCATTGCCCAACCAGGAAACGTCACCGCTCCATCAACTGACTCGCTAACCGAAGACCAGCCGAACATTGCCGAGGCCACGAGTAGCAACATCAACAACAACGCCGCACTCGCCGTGCCACTTGCTGTCATCGTGTCACCTGATTCATATGGTGAGACCGGGCCGTCATTTATTGGCGCATGAAATACCTGCGAAGATTGCTGACCAGCTTGAGGTGCCGCCCACCCTGCTTCGCCCGCACTGCGCTGCACAACTTTTGAAAAAGACTTTTCGTTGAGAATTGGATTTGCCATAGATTGAATAATACCAGTTAGTTGGTTTTTATCTACGCCAAATCGTGTGAACTCATTGAATCGAATAACTCAATTTCAGGCGCTTTTGTCAATAAATTTTTGCAAGACTTAGCCATTTCAACCATGAGCGCACTGTCAAAATGAACTCGTTGGGCTTCAACTGAATCCCATTTCTGAATCACAAGCACACGATTTTCTTGTAGTGCTGAAAGCAGCAGATCGACATTTCTGCAACCTGGATGCATTCGTGTCATCACCACATATTTGGAAAGCACGGCAACAAGCCCAGCCAAATTTGAAGCATCAAATCGCATCGTCACCACCGCGATTGAAACATCGCCGTTGCTCATAATCCATTACTCATATCTATTCAGCATCGCGGAAAATGCCCTATTTAAACACATAAAATTCCGTGTTTTTTGCGTGTGTCGCCTTGGCCTCGTGGGTATCGTTAGGCGTGTCGCACCGACTGTGACGCACTAGTTGTAAGAGTTGCAATAAATAAGGAGAATACGTGGCGAAAGAGCGAATTGATCGAGACGACGAAGATCTAGTTCGGCTCTACCTAACCGATATCGGTCAATATTTATTGCTGACAAAAGACGACGAAGTTCGCCTGGCTAAGGCCATCGAAGAAGGCAAAGCCGCCGAAGCAACTCTTAACAAAACAGAAAAGCAAATCGACCCGACAAAACGCCGTGAACTAAATAAAATTGTCAAGGCTGGGGCGAAGGCTGAGCGTCAATTTGTGCA
Organism: Ilumatobacteraceae bacterium; assembly: GCA_964201675.1. GTDB lineage: Bacteria > Actinomycetota > Acidimicrobiia > Acidimicrobiales > Ilumatobacteraceae > BACL27. The sequence goes on from CAXNFV010000003.1 coordinate 1,894, forward strand.
ATCTAATTTACGCTTGGTTGTTTCAATCGCCAAAAAGTATCAAGCCTCGGGCCTGCCTTTGCTCGACTTGATTCAAGAGGGCAACCTTGGTTTGATGCATGCCGTCGAGAAATTTGATTGGCGAAAAGGCTTTAAATTTTCAACCTATGCAACTTGGTGGATTCGCCAAGCAATCACTCGTGGTATCGCGAATACTGGACGAACGATTCGGCTTCCGGTTCACGCTGGTGACACTCTTGCCCGTTTGCAAAAAGCACGCTCGCGCCTTGAGCTGAAGTTTGGTCGCCACGCGACCCTCGCCGAATTGGCCGAAGAAGTCGAAATGCCCGCCGACAAAGTAACCGAAGCGTTGCGCTTTGCCGCCGAGCCACTTTCACTTTCTGAGCCATTGCGTGAAGATGGCGATGCCGAACTCGGCGATGTTGTCGAAGACCGCTCCGCAGAGTCGCCATTTGAAGTTGCGGCCACTGCCCTGTTGCCAGAAGAAATTACTCGACTACTCGCACCACTTGACCAGCGTGAACGCGAAATTTTGGCTTTGCGTTTTGGTCTTGATCGCGGCGAGCCACGAACACTCGAAGAAGTCGGCGAAGCATTCAACCTGACCCGCGAACGAATTCGACAAATCGAAGCACGAGCGATGAGCAAGTTGCGCCATCCATCTAGCGACACAGGTGCCCGCGACCTCCTCTCGGTTTAACCTCACCACGACGTGTTGTGCGTCATCGGTGATTTAGTCGAAGACATTGTCGTTTGGTTGCCCGAATCTCTTAGCTACGGCGCGGATACTCCGGCGCGCATCGTTCGCACTCGTGGCGGTAGCGCATCAAATGTCGCCGTGTTTGCCGCAACTGCTGCTCGGCAACAATCTCGCACGGATGCGGGCGCGCGGCTGATCGCACAAGTCGGCAATGACCGTCTCGGCGATCAATTAATTGGCGCGCTGCGCGATGCAGGCGTCGACCCATGTGTTGTTCGCGGTGGGCGAACTGGCTCAATAGTTGTGATTGTTTCACCCGATGGTGAGCGCACAATGATCACGGATCGTGCCGCTTCAACCCAATTGCAGCACGCACCAGAAAATTGGTTCGAAAATGTTTCACTTTTGCATGTGCCGAGTTACTCCTTATTTTCTGAACCACTGGCGACTGCGACACGGGCGTGCATCAGCACGGCTCACGAAAAAAATATCCCAGTCTCAATTGACGCTTCTTCAGCATCTTTGATCAATGAATTTGGTGTCGACAAATTTCGTGAGCTAGTGCGTCAACTTCAACCCAAGGTTTTTTTCTGCAATACCGATGAAGCAGATGTGATGAACCTGATAACACAGCCCTTGGATCTTGACATCGTGGTGATTAAAGCTGGCGCTCGACCAACCACGCTGATCGAGAACAAAATCGTAAAGACGATTGAAGTTGAGTCTGTTGGCGAAATCATCGACACAACAGGGGCAGGCGATGCCTTTGCCGCCGGTTTCTTGACGAAATATGGTGAGAATAACTCTGACACATATATATGTGTCTTGACCGGTCATCAACTTGCTGCGCGTGTTTTACGCAGTCCAGGCGCGACAATGGATGAACAATGAACTCGTTTCAAATTCGCATTAGCGATGAAGTCGGCACGGCACTCTCGCAACACAAACCAGTTGTGGCACTCGAGTCGACTATTTTTTCACATCTCGGTCTGCCGTCACCGGCAAACTTTGAGGCGTTAACTCGCTGCACCGCGGCATTGCGAAGTCACGGTGTCGTGCCAGCAATTACTGCGGTGCTTGATGGCGTCGCGCGAGTCGGCATTGATGAAAGCGAGTGGCCGCTAATTCTTGGCCCTGCAAAAAAAGTTGGTGAGCGCGAACTCGCCACGGCGATGACGGCAAAATGGCCTGTGGGTGCGACAACTGTTTCGTCTTCACTGCTGCTCGCTGCTCGCGCCGGTATTCGTGTTTTTTCAACGGGCGGTATCGGCGGAGTGCATCGTGGTGCCGAAACTAGTGGCGACATCAGCAGCGACCTTGGCGCAATCGCCGAACATCATGTCGTCACGGTTTGCGCGGGCGCAAAATCGTTTCTTGATCTACCGCGCACTCTTGAATATCTTGAAACTCTAAGCGTGCCCGTGCTTGGTCTTGGTTGCGAATTCTTTCCAGAGTTCACAGTTGAGCATGGCGATTTAAAAATACCTGCACGAGTTGAAACGATTAAAGAACTCGCAGAAATTGTGCGGGCCAACGATGCGCTCGGACGCAACGGTGGCATTCTTGCTTGCGTGCCTGTCCCGAAAAAAGACGGCTTGCTTAAATCATTTATGGATGAAATCACGGCGACGGCACTCAAAGACGCAAACAAGCAAGGCATTACCGGCGCGGCTGTCACCCCATTTGTTTTGAAATTCATCGCCAATGCAACTCAAGATGCAAGTGTCAAAGCAAATCTTTCTCTGGCCGAAAACAATGCACTAACCGCCGCACAACTCGCAGTCGAACTTTCGATAGCACAATAATTTTTGGCGGAGGCGGACGGGAATCGAACCCGCCGAACGAGGTTCACTCGTCCCAACCGCTTTGAAGGCGGCGGAGCCCACCAGGTACCCGGACACCTCCATCGCGAAGGCTACTTGTCTAATTTTCAGATGACGCAATTTGGTCTTTGTGTACACATGCAATTACTCGAACCTAGTTACGAACACTGGGCTCAATCAAAGGAGCACACAAATGATTGTTTGTTGGTCAGTAAAAGGTGGCAGTGGCACAACAGTTGTGGCATCAACTCTTGCATTAATGCGCGCCGCAGAATCACAGCGCGGCGCACTGCTCGTAGATCTGGCTGGTGATGTGCCAGCGGTTCTCGGTTTGGCAGAACCATCGGGGCCAGGCATTAGCGACTGGTTCGCGCATTGCGATCTTGGGTCACGAATGACTTTGCAGTCAATCGCCATTCAGGCAACGGCGAATTTACAAATTATTGCGCGTGGCTCAAAACTATTAGATGCAAGTTTGAACTTCACAGAACTATGCGCTGCCCTTAAAACATTTGATCTACCAATAATTGTTGATGCTGGTTGTGGTCTGCCGTCGCCCGATTTACTGGCTCACGCCAGTTCGTCGCTGTTGGTCACTCGTCCGTGTTATTTGTCGTTGCGTCGGGCTGCACAGTTATCTGTGTCGCCAACTGGCATCGTGCTAATCAACGAGCCCGGGCGAGCGCTCGGCAAACATGACGTTGAGGCCGTTATCGGGGCGCCAGTCGTATCTGAAATTATTTTTGATGCTGCAATCGCCCGCGCGGTTGACGCAGGTTTACTAGCCAGTCGAATACCAACAATTATATCGAAGCAACTTGCAGCCGTCGCATGAGCCGCGCAGTTTTAAGTCGAATCGCACCACAAGTTCATAGTCGTCTTGACGAATTTTTTCGGGATGAAGACATTCGTGAAGTCATGGTCAACGCTGGTTCACAAGTTTGGATCGAGCGCAACGGCGAACTCTCACAAGTTGGCACAATCCACCCAGATGACACACGGGCATTTATCGAGCGAACTTTGCTGCCGCTTGGTCGACGCATCGACATAACCTCACCAGTTGTCGATGCTCGGCTAAGCGATGGCTCAAGATTATGCGCGGTGATTCCACCAATTGCAGTAGACGGACCATGTGTCGCAATTCGCAGATTCGCAGCAAAGAATATGCAACTCGAAGATTTTGCACCACCTGAAATAGTCGCGCTATTGCAACAACTAATTTACGATCGCCGAAATATTCTCGTGAGTGGTGCGGCATCTGCCGGCAAGACAACTTTGCTGAACGCACTTTGTGATTATCTGCAAACAAATGAACGCATCGTGACGATCGAAGACATCGCTGAACTTCAACTTAACCACCAGCACGTGCTTCGTCTTGAAGCCAGACCCGCATCTCCAGATGGCAACCAAGAAATTTCTACCAGGTCACTGGTGCGAACCGCACTTCGGCTTCGACCAGATCGATTGATAATCGGTGAAGTTCGCGGTGCCGAAACACTCGACATGTTGGCGGCGATGAACACTGGACACAGCGGCTCAATGTCAACGATTCATGCCAATAGTTCGAGCGATGCGGTTCGTCGAGTCGAGTCACTTGTGTTGCAGCATGCCGCTAACTGGTCGCGCGAGGTCGTGCAAGATCATGTTTGTTCTTCAATTAATGCCATCGTGCATGTTGCGAAGCATCTCAACGGGTCTCGATCTGTCTCGGAGATTCTGCTGCTAGACGGTGAGCAAAGCTTCTTTTTAGTGCAACATGGTCGAATCATCAGCGAGCCGTCGTTATGAAACATTTGGTTGCAATTTTTGGGGCAACCATCTTTGGGTGTCTCGTTGCAGTCTGTGGTTTTTGGTTTACGCAAACACGGTTGACCAGAGTTTGGGTCAAAGCACGGCTTTCACAAAACATCCTGCAGAGTGAGCAAAATTCGCCGTCTAGCAATGTTGCGCAGACTCAGTCTTCAACTTCACAACTCAAACAACTCGCCGAGGTGTTAGACACGACTGCTCGGCATCTTCGACTTGGCGAATCTTTCGCCAGCGCATTGCAATCAGCAGTGTCATCACAATATTGTGCGATTCAAGTTCTACAAAACTTTTCTCGAGCTTCTGCGTCGGGTGAAGCAGCCGGCGAAATTTCTAGAAGGCTCATAAAAACTGCAAAAACCAAAGACCAACAATTTGTGGTCAAGATTCTCGAACTGGCAGCAACAGGCGGCGTAGGCGGTGTGATGGCACTTGAACGAGCCGCGATTGTGCTCCGCGAACGGGCAACACACATTGACGACAGATTTTCGCAAGCCGCACAGGCACTGCTCTCAACTCGCATCTTGTCATGGACACCACTAGTGGTCGCGGGCTGGCTCGTAGTTTCAAGCGCGTCAGTGCGTCATTATTTAATTCTCAGTCCACCTGGTTGGGTGTGTTTACTGCTTGGCATCGGGCTGAATCTCGCGGGCCGCAAGTGGATGCAAACGATTATCACACCAAAGGTTGCGGTGTGATTTCGATTGCAATTTTCGTCGTTGTCGGTGTCGTGTTATATCGACGCAAGACGAAATCAACTAGTCAGCCCAACTTTGGTGTGTACATTCCAGAAATAATCGATGTGTTGATGGTGCTGATCCGTGCCGGTCAGAGCCCTGCAGCAGCCATGGCGCAACTTCACTATTGGGCGCCAGGCAATTTACATAAATATTTGATGCAAGTTCACACTCGCCTTGTCCAAGGCGAGCGCTTCGCCACTGTTATGAAAACGCTTCGAGATGATCTTGGCTCCAGTTCTTATCCGCTGTGCGACATTCTGGTTAGCGCAGACCGAGATGGCCTGCCGATTACATCGGTGCTTGATCAACTCGCATATCACGCTCACCTTGAACGCCGACGAATGCAAGATACCAATGCTCGACAATTGCCGGTGCGATTGCTGCTTCCACTCACATGTTGCATTTTGCCTTCGTTTGTGTTGTTGGCGATGATTCCACTTGTTGTTAATTCACTCTCGGCAGTTTCTGCTCAACTCTTCTAACGAAAGCGATTGTCGTGTTTAGATTTAAAAATGATTCAGGTCAGGCCACAACCGAATATGCACTCGTATTGCTTGGCGCAGCAGTGATTGCACTTTTAGTGATCGCATGGGCGACAGATGGTGGTGGTGCCGGACGCATCGGAGAACTCTTTGACACCGTGCTCTCTGGCATTTTTGATCGCACAGATGCCATCGGCTAACAGGTCTGGTTTGAAACGCGTTCGCAAACTCGCAACCTGCGAATCAGGCCAAGCCACGGTCGAGTTTGCACTTGTGCTTCCATTTCTATTTCTGTTTTCACTATCGGTTGTGCAAGTTGGCAGCGTCGCAAACGATCAACTCGCGCTTAGTCATGCCGCTCGCACTGCTGCACGCGCTATTTCTCTCGGAGATATCACTGACGAAACCGCAAATCAAATCGCGCTAAATTCGGTTCAAAATTCAATCACGCTTAACCCAGTTGATGTCAATGTCGAACTTAATGAAACTCTTGCTCAGGTCACGCTTAAATTTCAGCGTCAAATCAATATCCCAATAATCGGCAAATTATTCAACGACCTAACTCTGCTAGCAACCACTTCCATGCCTCGCGAACTACCAAGCGAGATGCCCACTCCTAGTTAATCTTGCGCATTCCTTTGCGATTCGACATTCGAACACGAACTTTTTGCTCATCTTCTAGGGCAAGTTCTTCGGCAACTAATCGGCCCATACTTTCAAGACGCTCAATGGTCAGCTCATCACGACCAATCGCTGCAATCACCGCACAGTTGGGTTCGTCTTGATGTTTGCAGTCGCGAAACTTGCATTGCTCAGCCAGCAGAAAAATGTCGGCAAAAGCACGCTCGATTCCATGACCACTTGTCCACAAATTAAGTGCACGCAAACCAGGTGTGTCAATCAACCAACCGCCATTGGGTAGTGCCACAAGATCGGCGGCAACTGTCGTATGCCGACCGCGCTGGTCACCCTCACGAACCTCACCAACTTGTTGGTTCGTCGTTCCGACAAGTCGATTCACCAGAGTTGACTTGCCAACACCACTGGCGCCGAGAATCGCAACTGACTTGTGGTTTTCACCATATTTCGCCAACTCATCCAACCCTTCACCAGTCAATCCACTGACAACATGGCAGGCGATGCCACAGACTCGAGCGACATTTCGTAGTGCCGCAATGTGTTCTGTCGCTTCAAGCAGATCGTTTTTGGTCAGTACTAAAACCGGCACCGCACCACTATCAAATGCTAAAACTAATTCGCGTTCAACTCTGCGCTCGTTTGGTTCATTGGTTGCTGCATGAACGATAAACACAGTGTCTATATTTGCGGCAACAGCATGCTGCTCGGCGCGCACCGCATCAGACGAAGCGCGTCGAATTAATGCCGAATATCTCGGCAACACTTGTTCGACACGATCATGGTCGGGGGCAACCGCAACCCAATCACCAACTGCGACATCGGCGCCAATATTTCTTACACGAATCAAGCCATCGGGCTGAGATGATGCACTCACTTTGATGGTGCTCCATCCACGATCAAGTCGACTGACGCGACCAATAATAAAAGTCACATCAATTTTTTTGGCTGCATCTTCAAACGCGTTATTCCATCCGAGTGCCAGCAAATTATGTCGCATGTTGCCACTAACGCTAGCGACGCAATCTATAGTGCATTTGAACTAAAACAGATATCCTTGACAAGCCCATACTTGACCCCACGATGAAACAACATGCCTAACGCTCTCGTAATAGTCGAATCGCCAGCAAAGGCGAAAACAATTTCAAAATTTCTTGGCGACGGTTTTGATGTGCGCGCATCGGTCGGCCACATCGCCGATCTTCCGAGTAAAGGATTGTCGGTTGATGTTGAAAACTCTTTTAAACCAAACTACGAATTGACCGAGCGTGGTGAACAGATAATTAAAGAATTGAAAGTGCTTCTCAAAGGCGCGGACGAACTTTATCTAGCAACCGATGAAGACCGTGAGGGTGAGGCGATTGCTGCCCACTTAATGGAGTACCTCAAACCAAAAATCCCCGTGAAACGAATGGTGTTTCACGAGATAACAAAAACGGCGATTAGTGAAGCCCTTGAACACACCCGTGATATTGACTACAAACTTGTTGATGCTGCCGAAGCACGACGAATTTTAGATCGCCTCTACGGATACGAAGTTTCGCCGATCTTGTGGCGCAAGGTAAATCGCGGTCTATCGGCGGGTCGGGTGCAAAGCCCTTCGATCCGCTTGGTTGTCGAACGCGAAGAAGAACGAATGGCTCATGTTGCCGCCGGTTACTGGGATCTCGAGGCTACGAGCGCGACTACTCCTATATTTACCGCAAGTTTGCAATCTGTCGACGGCAGCCGAATTGCAATGGGTAAAGACTTCGACTCACTCGGCGTCGTAAAAGAAGGCGTGGTAGTCGTCACCGAGGCGCGAGCCACAGATCTGGTTAACGGTTTAGCCGCCAAAGATTTAACAGTTCGTAGTGTCGAAGATCGCCCATATCGAAAATCACCTCGAGCGCCATTTATGACAAGCACTCTGCAACAAGAGGGTGGAAACAAATTGCGGATTACGGCCAGTGAAGTCATGCGTTTGGCGCAAGGACTTTACGAAGGTGGATTTATCACCTACATGCGAACCGACAATGTGATTCTTGCTGACGATGCTTTGGCTGCGGTGAGAGCAGAAATCACCACCGCATTTGGTCAAGATTTTCTCTCGACCGAGCCGCGAGTCTATAAATCGAAAGTAAAAAACGCCCAAGAAGCACACGAGGCTATTCGACCAACGCTTCCGCTAAGAAGCCCAGAAATTATCGCCGCCGATGTAAACGCCCGCGAACTGGCGCTCTATAAAATTATTTGGCAGCGCACACTCGCATCACAAATGGCAGATGCCACTGGCATCACTGTGACCGTCAAACTCGGCGCGACTGCATCGTGTGAACCAGCGGCTGATTGTGAGTTTTCAACAAGTGGCACCACAATTAATTTCGCCGGATATCGCCAGGCCTATCAAGAAGTAGAAGACGAAACTGAGTCCGAAGAAAAAGAAGCTCTTCTTCCGGCAATGAAGGTCGGCGACAGCATTCAAATCGACAAATATGCGGCTGATGGACACATGACTTCGCCGCCTGCAAGATACACCGAACCAACTCTGGTTAAAAAACTTGAAGAACTCGGCATCGGTCGACCGAGTACATATGCGGCAATTCTCGGCACAATTCTAAATCGTGGCTATGTCTGGAAAAAAGGTCAAGCCATCGTGCCGTCATGGACAGCGTTCGCAGTTGTGCGTCTGATGAAAAATCACTTCACCGAATTAGTCGACTATAAATTTACTGCAACTGTTGAAGAAGAACTCGACGAAATCTCTCAGGGTCTTCGCGTGAAAGAAGTTTGGCTTGGTGAGTTTTATTTTGGCAACGGTAAAGAACTTCCGGGGTTGAAGCCACTAGTCGAACACAACATCGCCAACATCGATGCCGCTGCACTCAACGCGTTTCCAGTTGGCATGCACCCGACGACTGGCGAAGAAATAGTTCTGCGTCCAGGCAAGTTTGGTCCATATGTGCGCTGTGGAGACAACACCGCGTCGGTGCCAGAAACAATGACACCTGATGAATTAAATGTCGAAATCGCGGTCGCCTTGTTGGCGGCGCCGAAATATGTAGATCCAATCGGCGAACTAGATGGACTCGAAGTGTTTCTCAAAACTGGTCGATACGGGCCGTATGTTCAATGGGGAACGATCGAGAATCCGCCACCAGACTTCGAGAAACCAAAAATGGTTTCGCTATTTAAGACAATGGCGCTAGAAAATGTGACGATGAGCGAGGCACTTCAACTTCTCTCATTGCCGCGAACTGTTGGCGCCGACCCGGTTGACGGCGAAATTATCACTGCGCAAAATGGTCGCTACGGCCCTTACATCTCGAAAGGTAAAGACAGTCGCACACTCGAAAGTGAAGATCAGATTTTTACAATCACGATTGATGCTGCTTTGGCGAAACTTGCCGAGCCACGAGTCTTCGGTCGGCGCGGGCCAGCAAAACCTCCGTTAAAAGAATTCGGAGTTGACCCAGTTAGCAATCGACCAGTCGTGGCCAAGGACGGAAAGTTCGGCACATATGTAACTGACGGCGAAACGAACGCAAGTTTGACTCGCGGTGACCGCATCGAGTTCGTAACTCCAGAGCGCGCATTTGAATTGTTGGCGATTCGTCGCGACTACACAGCAACAAATGGCCCAAGTAAAAAGCGGGCGAAAAAAGCTGTCAAACCCAAAAAATCGATCGCCAAAAAGACTGCTAGTAAAACCGTTAAAAAGTCGGCTAGAAAGACAACTAAAAAAGCAGCCGCAACAAAGACGGTCAAAAAAGCGAAAACTGGCGCAAAAGTAGCCAGCGTGACCGACGAATCCGCCGAGTAACAACCGCCCTCTAGGGTTGCAGTGTGAGTTTGGGCAAATACATCGCGTTTGAAGGCCTTGAGGGCTGTGGCAAGAGCACGCACGTTAAAAGATTGGCGACTCGACTCAATGCGGTGATGACTCGCGAACCAGGCGGAACTGTCGTCGGCTCGATGTTGCGCAATATTTTGATTGACCCAGCAAATACAAATCTCTCTGCTCGCGCCGAAGCGTTGATGATGGCCGCCGATCGTGCTCAACACATCGCCGAGTTAATTTCGCCCGCTCTCGCGTCGGGCCAACACGTGGTCACCGATCGCAGTGTTTATTCGTCGCTCGCCTATCAGGGCTACGGTCGCCAACAAGATCTTGCCGAATTGAAGCGCATCAACGATTGGGCGATTGGTGGGCTGTGGCCAGATCTTGTCATATATATAGATGTGCCAATTGAAGTGTTGCTTGAGCGATTAAAAAAGCGCGAACTTGACAGGTTCGAGCGCGAAGACCGTGCATTTTTCGAGCGGATAGATGCTGGGTTTCGTGCCATGGCTGCGAGTGACCCGCAACGTTGGCTGATTGTTGACGGCATGCCACCAAAAGACGAGTTAGAAAAAGAAATCTCCGCGGGGCTTCTCGCAAGACTCGGTATCTGATGAGTTCTTTATGGACCAAGATCGTTGGCCAAGATCGAACCGTTGAGCGCTTGCGTCAACTAGCCACCACAAATGTTCAATCTTTTCTGTTCGTTGGGCCTGAAGGTTGTGGCAAAGAACTAGCCGCAAGAATTTTTGCCACGACGCTCATAACTCAAAGCGACAACGATGACACCCGCGAAGCAGATTTGATTATGCGTGGTGAGTTCAGCGACGTCAACGAAATTTTTCGCGTCGGCGCCGCCGTTGACGCAGACGAGGCAGAAGGTGTCGTGCTGCAATCTTCAACGACCCCTCTCGAGGCGAAAGTCAAGGTGATCATCATTCACGAAGTTCATTTAATGCGTGATGCTGCCGCTGTCCGACTTCTTAAAACAATAGAAGAACCAGCAAAACAAATAGTTTTTATTCTGCTTGCCGACCAAATCGTGCCCTCACTAACGACATTGAATTCACGCTGCGTAACAATTACTTTTTCACGCCTTACAGATCAAGATGTCGCAGAAAGTCTGATCAGCGAAGGCGTGTTTCCTGATACGGCACTAACTGTGGCGAAAGCAAGTCAAGGCAACCTAGATAGAGCAAGACTTCTCGTGACCGATAGTCACTTGTTGCGACGACAAGAATCGTTTGCAACCATCGCAATGCGACTTGACGGCACAGGTGCAGCCGTGGTCAAAATCGTTGCTGAAATAGTTGAGCAACTTGACCAGGCAGCAAGTGCACTCCAAATTCGACACGAGCGAGAAATCAAAGAACTTGAAGACCGCGTCGCACTAACTGGCGAACGAGGCAGCGGACGAAAAACAATCACAGACCGCCACAAACGCGAACTTCGAAAACTACGCACCGACGAATTGCGCAGCGGGTTGGGCCAGTTTGCAAAAACCTATAGCGACCTAATTTGTACCCAGCCCGACTTGAGTGATGGTGAAGAAATCATGCACGCAATTCAGTTGATCCATAAAACAATCTCGTCGTTGGGTCTCAACACCAACGAGACTCTCGCACTACACGCGCTACTGCTCAAATGTCCTTCGCTTAGTGAAGTCTCGCGCAATATCACCTCGCTCGTTGGCTAATAATAATTGAAATTGGTTAGTAGAGTTAAGCGTCACGCCCGGGTAGCTCAGTGGTAGAGCAACGCACTCGTAATGCGTAGGTCGCGGGTCCAATTCCCGCCTCGGGCTCCACTTGGTTTTCGACATTTGTTTGCAATCTGGCTATGTAGTTGAGTCAGGTCTACTGTATTTATATGAAGAAATCGCTTACTCCGACTCAAGAAATGATGCTGAAAATTTCGGGCACTCATTGGCTCGACAACAAATATGTAGCAGGCAGAGGGTCTCGAACGGCTGTAATCGATCCGGCGACGGCAATTCAATGCGGCGAATTCGCCAACGCTACAAATGACGAAATTGATTTGGCCGTGCGAAATGCAAATCGCGCACAACGCGAGTGGTGGTCAATGAGTGCTCTCGATCGAGCAAATGCGCTACACAGCGTGGCAGACAAAATGTTGGCGATGAATGCCACAACCGGTGAAGTCTTGACGCGTGAAATGGGCAAACCGTTTCGTGAAAGCAACTGGGAGGGCGGCGCTTCGGCATCTGCGTTTCGTTATTACGCCGAAATTGCACGCAACGATCAAGGACGAATCGCAGGGCCCGCGATCGCCGGACAATTGCACATGGTGATAAAAGAGCCACTCGGCACGATCGTGTCGATTGTGCCGTTTAACTTTCCGGTTCTACTTTTTGGATGGCAAGCAGCCGCGGCACTTGGTGCCGGCAATGCAGTAATCGTCAAGCCGTCTGAA
>CAXNFV010000004.1:0-13720 GCA_964201675.1 Ilumatobacteraceae bacterium
AATCTGGCGTGCCATGTCCCAATGAACTGGCGCTTGACTTGACATCGCCTTCATAATCTCGGCAAAAAAAGGTACGCCTGATGGCTCTTGCTCTTGTGGATTCTGAGACATGGACTGATGCTATGCAGACCGTACACTTAAAACCGATGTCGAATAAGCAAATTATCAAAAACGACGATACTTGGCTTGAATTGACCGAAAGTATTTTGAATGTTGGCGATGTATACGACTGGTCAGTTCTTCCATCTTGTGGAGCCGTAGTTGTGTTTTCTGGGGTCGTGCGCGATCATGCCGAAGGTAGAACAGATGTCACTTCGCTGACTTATGAGGCTTACAACACACAAGTAGTTTCGAAACTTCAATTGATAGTCGATGAGATGCGTGCGAGGTGGATTGATCTCGGACGTGTCGCACTAATCCACCGCGTCGGAAATCTAACTCTTGGTGAGTCATCAGTTTTAGTATCGGTATCGTCGCCACATCGTCCCGAGGCTTTTTCGGCTGCACAATTTGCGATTGACACGCTGAAAGAATCGGTTCCAATTTGGAAACAAGAACATTGGAAGCAAGGTTCGGATTGGGGCACAAATAGCAACGAGATTTCTCGCCCACGAACTGGTCTTTCTGTAGATAGTTCGGTTCAGTGATGATCCTCGCAGCTTCGCCACTCGCTGTTTTCTTTGCAGCAATTTCAATCGTCAGTGCGTTGGCGCTTGCGTTTTTAGCCTTAACTCAAGAGCGAAAACCACTTTCACCGCAAGGAGCCGAGGCATTTCATCGCCATCTAGATGCTCTCTCAAGTCTCTCGCGAGATAAAGTTCGCAGGCAGTTACGCGAAGTCAATGATCGAAATAGTAAGAATCAATAATGGCTAAAGACCTTGCAATTGACCTCGGTACTGCAAACACCCTTGTTTACAGAAAAGGTGACGGAATCGTAATCAATGAACCGTCCGTGATTGCTGTCAATCGAAAATCCGGAGACGTTCTAGCCACTGGTGATGAAGCGTGGCATATGATCGGGCGAACTCCCGGACACATCGTCGCCGTTCGCCCGTTGCGTGGTGGCGCCATAACCGACTTTGAAGTCACCGAAAAAATGATTCGATTGTTGCTACAGCGCGCCGGTGTGTCGCGATTTTCTCGTCCAAAAGTTTTGATTTGTGTGCCATCAGCAATTACCGAAGTTGAGCGTCGAGCTGTTACAGATGCAACGCGCAGGGCGGGTGCGGCCGATGCACAGTTACTTGAGCAACCAATTGCTGCGGCAATTGGCGCCGACTTGCCGATTAACGAGCCCGTTGGAAACCTGGTAATCGACATCGGAGGTGGCACAACCGAGACCGCAGTAATAAGTTTGGGAGGCATTGTTGCCCTTGAGGCGGTGCGAGTTGGAAGTTTTGATATTGACTCTGAGATTCAAGCGTTTGTGCGCCGCAGCCATGGAATCGCAATTGGCGAGCGCACTGCCGAGATGATCAAGAAAACTGTCGGAAGTGCTCTTCCGATGCCAAATCTCCCAGATGCAGAGGTGCGAGGGCGAGATTTAGTTTCAGGTTTGCCCAAAACTATTGTTTTGACGGCCACCGAAATTCGTGAAGCAATAGATCCGGTAGTTACTCAGATGGTTGAATCGGTGATTCGATGTCTTGGGGCTGCTCCACCAGAGCTAGCGCAAGATTTTCTTAAACGAGGAATGTATCTAGTCGGTGGTGGGGCACTTTTAACTGGGATGGGAGAACGCATCGCAAGGGATACGAATGTGCCGATAGTACTTTCAAATGATGCCCTTGAGGCCGTGGTCCTGGGTGCCGGCCATTGCGTCGAGAACTTCGCTGAGTTGCGTTCGTTATTTATGGACTCGCGCCGAGATCTTAATGAATGACGTGGTTTGCACTTCAGTTAACTAGACGAGTTAGTCCTTCTTGCACAACAGTCACCGCTAGTTCTCCTGACTCGGTAAAAATTGATCCACTGGCAATGCCGCGGGCGTTTGAAGATGAAATTGCAAGTTGGTCGTAGAGCAGCCACTCATCAGCGCGGAACGGTCGATGAAACCACATGACGTGATCCAGACTTGCCATTTGTATTCCTTGGTCGGTCCACGAGCGACCATGTGGCAAAAGTGTGGTGTCTAAAAGCGACATATCGCTTGCATAAGTAACGATGCACGCATGCAACACCGGGTCGTCAGGAAGTTTTCCATCGGCGCGCATCCAAAGTCTCTGACCTGCACTTACGATATTTTTTCTCGAAATCGGATCAGAGTCGATGTACCGCAAATCGATTGGTCTTGGGTGGTCGAACCAGTCACCCATTTTGTCTTTGTATGGTGTCATTCTTTCTTTGAAGTCGGGAAGTGATTCGGCTTTCGGCAAATCGCTCGGCATTTGTATGTGGTGTTCTAGACCCTTTTCATGAATTTGAAAACTTGCCTGCAAGTTAAAAATCGCCTTGCCATGTTGAATTGCAATCACACGGCGAGTCGTAAAACTTTTGCCATCGCGAATGCGATCAACTTCATAGAGAATCGGCACAGTCGGATCACCTGGGCGCAAAAAATATGCGTGTAGTGAGTGAACATGTCGTGTTTTGTCGTCGACTGTTCGTGATGCGGCGATTAATGCTTGGCCGGCAACTTGACCGCCGAAAACTCTCTGCCGATTTTCATCAGGCGATACACCGCGAAAGATATTTACTTCAATAACTTCAAGATCCAATAATTTTATGAGGTCATCAAGTGGTGATTGCACTGCTCTATTCTGACATGTAATTTCGTCTGTTCTTTTACTTTCAGACCGCTTTTGAGGTTCGCAGGTCGCAGATACGATCAACTAAGTGAGTATCGTCTGGAACGCACAACGTGTTGGTGCTGGGCTAGACGAAATAGAAATTGCAAGACCAGTCTTATTTGACCGCGTCAGAAAGCTTTTAGACGAATATCACGGAGTGGTTCGCTCCGAGCGGTACTACGACATTTTATTGGGCGACTTTATCGAGCGCTATTTGCACCTCATATACGTCGCAACACAAGACTTCAAAAGCGAAATTGTGTTGCTCAACAAAACTAGCCAGGGTCAACAGGACCATGAAAGAGTTGACTTTCAGACCGTTAGGACGACTCTCGAGTTTTTTACAGATTATGAAAAATTGCCGACACTAACTCTGAAAACTTTGCGGGCGTTACTGAAATTTGGCACCAACGGAGTTTTGGTTTCAAATGATGATTTGACCATTGAAAACTCAAAGTATTCGGGACGTCGTGACAAAATAATTATAAATTTTCTGCGTTTATTGAGATCTGCGAAACCCCCGCGAGTGCTTTTTGTCAGACCATTTTCTGGAAGAATTCCGCTTTCGTGGATTGGCGCAATGGCTTCATGGCGCACATGGGCTGCACATGATGAATTAGAAATTGAATATTCTGTCGAAGTCTCACCAGACAGTACCTGGCGAGAAAGCAAGATTCAAAAAATCAGCGCTGATTCTTCGTTTGCCGAGATCAGTTGTGCATTGATTAGTGCGTACTTACCTGCATCACTAGTCGAGGGGTTTGAGCCAATTCGACGACTTGTGCTTGTAGCGCGACCGAATCGCGCTGACTATTTGTATTCATCGCAGTCTTTGTGGAACCATCTTGAATTCAAAATTTTGGCGGCAGAGTGGTGCGAACTCGGCACCAAATTGCATTATCACCAACACGGTGGCTGGTATGGGTTGGATGATTTGCATGTAGGAGAACGATTCGAATCCAGAGTTTCTGATTTGTATTACACCTGGGGTTGGAGTCGCGGAGGTGGGTCGACGCGAGTACTTTCACCAGTGATTATCCCCCCGCGAAGTCATAAAAAATCTTGCGACTCGCTGATTTGCTTCGACCAGCCACAACAGATTTATCGGTTGCAGTACTTTCCGTTGTCAGGCACGTTGCAGACCATGTACGACCAAGTTTCTGAATTTGTAAAGATTCGAACGAGCAAAATTGATTTGAAGATCAGAATGTTTCCCGGTGAATACGGCGACGCACAGCGTCAAGCGATTGTTGCCGCCAGACCAGATGCGCAATTTGGCAACACCGGTGATATTTTCGATCAGTATTCAGTCAGTCGCATTGTCTTTCACAGTTATCTGGGTACTTCTTGGCTTGAAACGTTGGGCACGAATACCCCAACGATTTGCTTCTATGACCCAGATGCATACAAGTTCAGGCCTGATGCCAAATCTTTGATTGAAGCACTCGCTCGAGTTGGAATCCTCCACACTTCTGGCACCAGCGCCGCCGTGCAAGCCAACAAAATTGATGGCAATGTTCAAGCTTGGTGGCTCTCAGCAGATGTGCAGTTGGCTCGAACTAATTTCACCGAGAAATTCGCAAACTTTTCAACTGACTGGAAGTCTCAATGGCAACGCGAATTCAGCGCCATACTTAAGTCATAACCAATCGTGATTGACAAAGTTTTACGAACCCAGGCGCTAGCGACCAAAGGCTTCATGCCCGAAAAAGAAGGCGATGCGCTCTATCTTGCGGCCTGTTCCGCTTGTAAAGAGTTGCCAAAGTTACCGATTGTTGAGATCGGAACCTATTGCGGGCGGTCGACCGTTTGGCTTGGTGCGGCCGCACGCAAATATCATGCCAAAGTTTTTGCGATTGATCATCATTTTGGCAGCGAAGAAAATCAGCATGGCTGGGAGTGGTTCGATGAGTCGTTGCTCGATATCGCAACCAATAAACTAAACACGTTGCCGAGTTTGCTGGCAACTTTGCGAAGGACACGACTCTGTGATGTTGTTATTCCGGTTGTGGGAGAGTCAAAAGTAATTAGTTCTCAATGGTCGACAAAAATAGCTTTTTGTTTCATTGATGGTGGACACGGCGATGAACCAACTCGAAGTGACTACTTAAGTTGGGCGCCGAAAATTGAAGTTAAAGGCCTACTGGCGATACACGACGTATTTGAAGATCCCAAAGATGGTGGTCAGGCCCCATACAAACATATTTATAAAGCCGCACTTGACTCCGGCGAATTCGTCGAAATTTCAGCAACTGGTTCGCTGAGAATTTTGCGGCGGATCAAAATAGCGGGCTAGTAATTACCCGATTCGTCGTAACGGAAGATTCGTGACGCTGGTGATATCTCGCCGAGTGAGTCAGCCGCCAAAATTATTGCGGCTCCCGTGTAAGCGGATCGTTCGTTAGCAGGAAACACAACTTGATCAGGGTAGACAAGTCCAGTCAAATACGATCCATCAGCAGTGCGATGTTGGATCGTCGTGTTCAAAAGATACCGCGCCGTGTCAAAGTCACCGATTGCGCAGTAAGCGAGTGAACATTCGGCAGTTTCTGAAGCCGTCACCCATGGTTCGTCACTTACACAGCGAACACCAAGATCTGGCATAACGAATGTATGCCATTGTTCTGCAAGCCGAGATTTTGCTGCGTCGCCTGTCAACGCGCCCGTTAGAACCGGGTAGTACCAGTCCATCGCCCAACGATCTTTTGGCTCGAATGCATTTCGACCACTTCGAATCACCAGATCTATTCGCTCAGCAGTCTCAGACCATTCGGGTTTGGCCGTGTCAAGCACAACTGCGATCTTGGCGGCAGAAATTAGAGCATGACGAATCGATGAGCAACCTGACAGCAGTGCATAGTCCCACGGTTTTTCATTCTCTTCTCTAGCCCAAAGAATCGTGCCGTCGCTACGTCGCATTTTGAGAACCCAAGTCATTGCACTTTCAAGCATCGGCCAAAAATGTTTCAATGTTTCGAGATCTTGTGTGCACAACCAGTGGTGCCAAAGCCCGGTACCGATGTACGCACAAACATTGCTATCGAGTTTTGTCTCCTCGACTTTGCCGTCGCTATGAAAATAGTTGAACCACGAACCGTCGGTTCGCTGTGTTGTTCTCAACCATTCGTAGGCAAGTCGAGCGTTGTCATGTCTACCCATAACATCAAGCGCCATGGCTGTCTCAACATGGTTCCACGGGTCACAATGACCATTCTCAAACCAGGGGATCATTCCATTTGGAAGCTGAAGCTTTGCGATTGATTCTGCAGTCAACGAGAGTTCGTCAAGAGTCAGCGGGGCTTTAGTACCAGCAGGATTATTAATCTTCATTTCAGTGGCTCGCTACTCGTGGTTTTTTTGCGTAGACCACGTAACTTTTGCCAATCGCCGGACTGAGCGCGCGATCAAGTGCACGAGTAACTAGTGGCGCCGAGATGATGTCCCATTCAAGAAATTTTTTATACAACGCGACTGCTTTGTTGTCTTCGCGTTGAGGGCCAACCGCACAGCGCAGCCACCAGTATGGCGAATGCAAACCGTGTGCTTTGTGCGAATCGCCGACTTCGAGCCCAGCCTGCGAAATTTTTTTACGTAATTCGCTGCTTCGATAAATCCGCACATGTCCACCTTTGACAAATGGCGCATGATATTCGTCAGAAAGCGCCCAGTTAATTCTTTCGGGAAACCAAGACGGAACAGTTGCTGCGAGCACACCACCAGGGCGCAAAACTCGAACGAGTTCGCGCAATGCAGCCGTGTCGTCATCAATGTGCTCTAGAACTTCAGAAGTCACGATGCAATCAAAAGTTGCGTCATTAAACGGCAGACAAGTTGCATCGCCGCGCACGACACCAGTAAACGAATTCGGGTCAAGTTCACCCGCTTGATACATCGCCGCAAAAGTTGCTCGGGTGGTTTCAACTTCTTGTTCGGCGTAATCAAGCGCGATCACGCGAGCCCCGCGCCTGGCGGCCTCGAAGGCGTGCCGACCAAAACCAGTACCGGCATCCAAAAATGCATCGCCTGGTTTGAGATTTAATCTGTCAAATTTAATTGTCAGCATCTCAATTGCTTTGCCGTTTGGCAATCTTTCGTTGGTTTTCGGGCATTGACAGAACTTCGCGATATTGGTCAACGGTTAATTGTGCGCAATGGCGCCAGGACCATCGCTCAGCAACTCGTGCACGACCAGCGAGACCAATTTTGTCGCGCAACTGTTTGTCGTCAAGCCCCCGTCGAATCGTCGCGGCAAGTGCGTCTGCATCACCGGCAACACAAGATAAAACTGTTTCTCCATCGACGCCGGTGACCTCTGGTAGTGCTCCACCTGTTGTTGCAACCAGGCAGATGCCTGTACTCATTGCTTCAATCGCTGGAAGACTGAAACCTTCGTAAAGACTTGGCACTACTGCCAGTTCGCTCTGCGCGTATAACTCGACAATTTTTTCGTCGGTCACGCCCGAGACAAAACTGATGCAGTCTTGCAACCCGAGCGATTCGATTAGATCGGCGCTTGCTCCGGCACGAGGTTTGCCGATAATTGTTAAATGAATCTCGCGTTCAGTTCGAAGTTTGGCAACAGCCTCGAGTAGAAACGATAAGCCTTTCAAAGCCACATCGGCGGAGGCCGTCGTAATTAGGTGCGCAGGTTTTCTCGGTATCGAAAGAATTGGTTTAAATAAATCTGGATCAACGCCAACTGGCACAAGGCGCATTCGATCTTTTGACACACCCATGTCAGTGTGAATGTCGTTAATTGAGTTTTCGCTTACAACAACTACGCGGGGCATCTTGCTTGCGACGCGACCTTGCATCCACACGAACGAATACCAACGACCAATCGCTCTTCGCTTCCACCAAGTTGGGGTGTGTGCCATTTCAAGTGCTCGATCTTTGGTGATTGGGTGATGCAAAGTGACAATTGTCGGAATCATTTTTTCGATCTTCAATATCCCCGAGCCGAGACATTGGTTGTCGTGTACAAGATCAAAATCATTTAAACGCTCACGCAAAACCTGATGGGCTCGCAAACTGAATGAAAGTGGCTCACCAAAAGTTCCCTTTAGAAATAGCGCAGCCTCGACAAAGTTCGGCCAAGTGTTCAGCTCCCAATATGCAGGAAATCGCCCAGGGTTGTGATCATTGAAAATATCTAGGCTCGGCAACTTGTGTAGTTGAACCCGCTCATCTAGAACCGGATACGGCTGACCACTGAAAACTTCAACATGGTGACCAAGGTCGGTTAGTGCTTTTGTCAAATGGCGCGTGTAAACGCCCTGTCCGCCGACATGCGGTTTACCGCGATAAGTAAGGTATGCAATTCGCAAAGGGCCGTTGACGTCAAACGGTTTTACCATTATTAGATCCTACCGTTGAGTGCTTGGTTGGTTTATTAGCGAACTATTTTTTGATTTCTGAAATCATAAGTCGCATAAAGCGGGTGAGTGGACTAGCGGGAGTAATTATCAACGGTTCAATGTTGAATCCATCGGGCGGACCGGACTGAGGCTCAACACATATTGCATGTTGAGGCTCGTCGTATACGACCCAATGCGAGCAATCAGTTTGAATTTCTAATTTCACTTTGTTGTCAAACTTGAGCTTTGGTGTATTTAGCGAACCTGAAAAACAATCGTCGTGTGGGCCCGCAGTTGGCACGATTTTCTCACCAGTTGGAATACCGAATTCGTCACGAAGATGCATGCTTGTAAATTCAGTTTCTAAGGTGCATGGTCTGGCAAACCATGGGTGCCATCCAACTTGTGCAGGCATCGTTTCGTCGTCGGTTTCAAGCATCAGACGAAACTCGATCGTGTCGCCGATCATTGAAATAGTTTGAGTCGCTTCACCAGCAAACGCCCAGTTGGCACCGAGATCTATTTTCATGGCGACACTCGAAGAATTAGCGTCGATGACCCTCCAGGGGCGATCCAAGACGGTTCCATGAATTGCATGGGGATGCATATTGATCTCAAGTTCGTGTCGTTTTGTTTGATGCATGAAAATTCCGTTGCGAACACGACCAGCCCAAGGCGCCATCGGATAGCAACCCCACTTTTGTAAATTCGTTTCACCATTTTTTGTTATCAACAGTTCTCGGCCGAAAGCAATAATTGATGACATTCGTCCACCCACATTTGGGCTGACTATGCAACGCACATTGTCACTAGCGATAACGAGGTCGTCAGTGGTCATTTTGATCTCGAATGCGCCGCATGGGCCTGCAAAAAATCAAACCAACTGCGAGCATAATAATGAATATGCGATCGCCAAGTCGTGAATAAACAGTTCGACCAGTATTCAGTGGCACATCGGCAATGATCGTTTTGGATTCTCCGATGCCGAGTCGTTGCGTGATTTTGCCTTGCGGTGTGATCACAGCACTAAAGCCAGTGGTCGCACATTGAAGCGTCCATCGGCCAGTTTCTCGGGCACGTAGAGAATTCGTTGCCAATTGTTGTGACTGCAGGATCGTGCCCGTATAACTTGACCCATTGGTTGGGTTGATTAAAAATGTTCCTCCAGATTCGACACCGCTATTTGCGCGCCCAGCAAAAAAAGCTTCCCACGAAATAGTCACGGCGACATCAGTTTGTTGCAGTTTAAGTACTGCCGGATCTTTGCCCGCCACTGCATCACTCGGTATTTGATCTACTGGCGCACCAATAGATTTTAGAAAACTTCGCAAGCCAGGTGGCACGTACTCGCCAAAAGGCACTCGGCGAACTTTGTCGTACCGCGAAGTGATTTCACCATTTGGTTGCACGACGACTTGGGCGTTGGTGAAACGATTCGCACCGGCATCCTCGGTGATTCCAACCACGAATTGGGCGTCAAGTCTTTTTGACTCACTCGCAATTTCTAAATATTCGCGACTAATTGCAAATTCGGCAACATCGATCACATTTTCCGGCCACATCACAATGTCAAGGTTGTCTGTTGATTGCAAAGTCTGAGTGACTTTTAAGTGCCGGTCAAATGCATCTCGTGCTCTGGCATTGATCGCCAAAACACCTTGTGGGCCTCCACCTTGCACTAGTGCGATGCGCAAAGTTTCACTTGTTGTGTTTACTAGTTTCAAACTTTGCCCAAAAATCTGCAGAACTATCAAAAGGCCAAAAATAATCGCTACAGGTTGGCGACTCTGGCGTCTATTTAAATAGCCAACGATCAAAGCCGCAGTTTGCAACACGAACCATGTCGTAAGGATTGGTCCGCCGATGGCGCTGATGTCAGAAAGTCGAGTTGGCGAAATTGCAATTGGCAAAGTCGCCAGCGGAACACCCCCAAACGGAAGAGAAAATCTCAAGGCTTCTGCCATTGTGTGCGCAATTGGTCTGGCAAACATTGGTGAGTTAAAGCGCGACCCGATGACGCTAGCCACACCATGAAAACTCGCAAATAGAATCGCCACAATCAAGTAGCCAATGGAAGTCAAAAACCACATCCAGCTCATGCCAAGTGCCAGCCAAGAAAAACCAAAGACAAATCCAACGAGAAATTGTTCAGAAACACTTTTGGTAACTTTCGTCAACTGAAAAAACAGCGCGCACCCGCAAATTGACAGTGGCCACCATCCCCAAGGTGGAAGTGAGAATCCAACTGTCAGCCCCGCTATCAGAGCAAGAGTTATTCTGGTTATTTTCTTTTCAAAGAGTATCGAATGGTTCATCGAAACGGATCTTCAATTCGCATCAGAGACTCGAGCCGCTTGATGCGTTCTTCGGCCGGCGGGTGCGATGAAACAAGCAACGAATGTTTGGAAGCTTCATCAGAAATGTACGAATCAGTTTCGACATGTCTTAATGCAGTCAATAATTCACGCCCAAAACCCATTTGAACAACTCGCCTATCGGCTTGAAACTCTGATCCGTGACCGACAGCGTTGCTTAGTGACTGTGCAACGACGAGTCCAGCGACAAACAATGAAGAGACGACAGTTAGTGCTGCCGCAATGAGCAAGCCGATGAATCGAAGGATTCTTAAGCGAGTACCAAGGGCATTTGAAATTGCTTCAGCAATAAACTGCAAGACGAAACCAATTTTCGCCAACAGTAAAATTGGCATGCTCAACCACTGTGCGATAGTGAGTGCGACAGTGTGCGAACCAAGATGGTGGCTCAGTTCATGGGCAAGAACACCGGTCAGTTCATTGTTGTCAAGTTGATTAACGGCGAACGAAGAGACAACCAGCAGATGTCCACCGGAGGCAAAGGCATTAATCTCACCTGTATCGACGACTTTCAAAACAAAACTGTCAAGTGAAATGTGATTTGCTTTGGCAACCCGTCGCCAGGCTTGATGTAACGTTGACGTCTCTTGGTTGTTCGGCTGTCGCGCACCCAACAGGCGCGCTAGAAATACTTTTTGTACAGATTTAGAAAACAAAACTATTCCCAATGCGATTGCTGCGAAAGCAAACAGCGCATATGAAACATCCGTAAAACGCCAGAAGGGAATCCAAAGTATTCCGATTGCGACAAGCCATGTCGGAAACAAAGCCGCCACGGGCGCGAGCGAACTGATCGCAGCCATTTCAATCTGACGCTTTGCAGTTGACACACATTAAGTAGACCAGCAATAAGCCAGTTACGGCAACTGCTGTTTAAACTCTATTTCTATGAGCGCAACGCGTGAAGACCGAATTGCTCAACATCAACGCAATGAAAAATGGCAGAATCCGCCAGTAAGAATTGAGATGCTTGAGTGCATAAATTGTGATGCTTGCCTTCGAGCGTGCCCACCACAATTTGGCGCAATATTTAATTTTGGCACCGATGTCGTGATCATCCCAGAATTGTGCAGCGGTTGTGACAAATGTTTGCCTGCGTGCCCTGTGAATTGCATTTATCCATTTGCAGATTGGCAAGAGATCGGTTCTCCAAGTGAATGGTGGAGTGAACCTGGCAGCGACAATGATCCGTATATCAGTTGAAGCAATTCGTGCGAGTTAGTAAAAGAAATCTAATATGACCTCGATGCCTACAACTTTGCCGAGTCCGTCTGCTAGTTCAATAGAAGTTTTTTCTTTGCGATTTAACGCATATGGATTAATGATTGCACTTGGTGTTGTCGCTGCTGTTTGGTTGTTTAAAAAACGTTTGTTGGCGCATGGTGTAGGGCATCCAGATGACGCGAGCTCAATCGCGATGACAGCAGTACCAATCGGCATTGTTGGTGCTCGCGCATATCACGTAATGACCGACTGGGAACGATTTGAAGGAAATTGGTTTGATGTCGTAAAAATCTGGCAAGGCGGCCTTGGCATCTGGGGTGGAATATTCGTGGGTGTCATCGTCGGTATTTTGGTTGCGCGCAAGCGCAAACTTGAAGTTGCTGTTGGCTTGACTTGCGTGGCACCTGGTCTCGCGCTTGCCCAGTCGATAGGTCGGTGGGGCAATTGGTTCAACCAAGAACTTTTTGGTAAACCAACAACTTTGCCGTGGGCTTTAGAGATTTCTGCGGCCAAAGCAAAGGCTGCAGGCTTTGAAGCCGGAACCACTTTTCATCCGACATTTTTATATGAGTCGCTCGGTTGTCTACTTATATGTGTTGCTTTGATCAAGATCGATAAAAGGTGGCGCCCACAAAATGGTCGGCTTTTTGCGATGTACGTCGCAAGTTATACGGTTCTAAGGTTTTTTGTAGAGTCATTGCGAGTCGACACCGCAAAACAATTCGGTGGCCTGCGTTTGAATCAATGGACTTCGATCTTTTTTTTCACAGCCGCCGCCTTGTATCTAATCATTGATCGGGTCGTAGAATTAAAGCCGTGGCTGAAAAAATCTCCAGAGAAACTGTAATTAAAGTTTCGCGACTTGCGAGATTGAGCCTGACCTCGGAAGAAGCCGAGAAGATGACGTCACAGTTGTCAGGAATGCTCGAACACTTTCGCGATATTGACGCTTTAAATCTCGCGGATGTCGAGCCGATGACTCAGCCTTATCCGCTCAAAAATGTGTTGCGTGAAGATGTTGTCGCACCTTCGCTAGATCGTGATGAGGTTTTAGGTCAAGCACCTGCTGCCGAAAGTGGACGCTTTCGGGTGCCACCAACTATTGGTTTTGACGTTTAATAAATGCAAAAGCTCGCAGAGATTGTTGCTGGTGTAAGCAATGGAACATTAACTGCAAGTGCCGTACTCGAAGAACACTTGAAGCGAATCAGTGCCAGAGAGTCTGAGATACATGCTTTTAATTTGGTCACGGCAGATCAAGCGCGGCTTGATGCCGCAAAAATAGACAGCGATGTCAAGTCCGGTATAAAAGTTGGCGCGCTCGCCGGTGTGCCAATCGCGCTCAAAGACAACATGTGCACGCGTGGGGTTGAAACAACTTGCTCTTCAAAAATCTTGCAAGGCTGGAAGCCACCGTATGACGCAACTGTTGTCACGAAATTGCGCAATGCTGGTGCGGTAATCGTCGGCAAGACAAACCTCGATGAATTTGCGATGGGTTCGAGCACTGAGAACTCGGCATTTGGTCCGACAAAAAATCCACATGACATCGCGCGTGTGCCCGGTGGATCAAGTGGCGGAAGCGCGGCCGCGGTCGCGGCAGGTTTCGCCGCAGCGTCACTTGGCAGCGACACGGGTGGCAGCATTCGTCAACCAGCGGCATTGTGCGGTGTGGTTGGTGTCAAGCCGACATACGGAACTGTTTCTCGCTACGGTCTCGTTGCTTTTGCCAGCAGCCTCGATCAGATTGGACCATTCACGAGTGATGTGCGCGATGCGGCAACTTTGCTTGAAGTGATCTCGGGTCACGATCCGATGGATTCAACTTCGATTCCACAATCGGCGCTTTCGCTAGTTTCGGTGCTGGATCAGGGTGTCAAGGGTATGCGCATTGGTCGCGTCACTGATTTGCCTGAAGGTTGTGAACCAGATGTTCTTGCGCGTCTTGAAGCGGCGTTCGATGCATTGCGAAT
>CAXNFV010000005.1:0-12320 GCA_964201675.1 Ilumatobacteraceae bacterium
TGTTGAGTTTTGCGCGCACCCGACGGGTCGAACGCCAGATAAGTAGTTGCAACCAAAGTTGTTTTACTGATCGCATTGGTGAGTCTTGAAAGCAACTCTTGGTCTGCGGGGTTTTTTGACTTGCTCAAGCCGTCAACGATTTGTGGAGAAACTTGGGCTGAGACGAGTGCTCCGTCTAGATCTAGCAGCGACACCAATTGAGAAACTTTTTCACGAGTCAAATCGTCAACGACGTGCGAACCATCAAGTTGCAATGTGTTGGCGCTATCTATTGTCACGAGCACATTTACGGGCATTGGCTCAAGGCGAGTTGAAAGATCGACGCGATTGACAAAACTTGTTGCGTTGGCACGTACTACTTTATTTATTAGGGATTCAATTCGGATTGGATAAATACCTGGACCGCTGAATTCGATTTTTTTTGTGTCATTTTGTGTTGTAGAGGCAGGATTTTTAGCCACAACAGCGCTTAAATCGACACTCGTAGCAGTTAGTTCGAACTGTCCGTCTGGTTTGCGCAAAAGACTTTGAGTCGCAAAGTCAACCGAATCTGTGGCTACAAACAAAGATGGGTTCGAAATTAGATCACGGACTTCTTTGTCACCACCGGTAACGCGAGCTCCGAGCGAAACACGAATTACAGAGTTTTTAACCGTCAATAGTTTGTTCAGTAACTCAGGGTCATCCACCGAAAAAACAAAGCGCAAGGTGCCTGAACTGTAAATATGAAAGTTCTGTGCGGATAATTTCAAACCAGTTAAGGCAATATCTTGTGTTAGTTGAGCCTCGGCTGACAGAGTCATTGTCAATGGGGTAGCCGTGCTGACTGCGACCACCATCAGAATTGGTGCGATCAGTGTTTTAAGACTCATAATCATTAGGCATTTACGGTAGTGCCACTAGCCCCTTCAAGTAGCCCCATCAATCAGCTCTATCAATCAGCCCTATCAAGAGTGCAAACTCATCGGTTGACGCTCGCTTATGCCTAGCCTGTAAGCGTGATGCCCCAGCGCTTCGCGCCTGTTTTAAACGAGATCGCCGGGCTGGTACCCAGGTTTCGCGATGCTGGATTCAAATTGTTTTTGGTTGGTGGCACTGTGCGAGATCTAATGCTGGATCGCAATGTTGAAGATTTGGATTTTGATCTGACAACTGACGCTCTTCCAGATCAGATTAAGTCGGTTCTCGCCGGCTGGTCAGATGCATTATGGACACAAGGAGAACGGTTCGGCACAATCGGCGCAAAAAAAGGCGAGCGTGTTTACGAAATCACGACGCACCGCGCCGAAGCATATTCGCCGGACTCTCGCAAACCCGATGTGCAATTCTCGAAAGATGTTTACGAAGATCTTTCACGTCGCGACTTCACAATTAATTCGATGGCACTCGACGTAACTCAGGAAGCCCCTGAACTAATTGACCCGTTTGACGGCATGGCCGACTTGCTGGCCAAAGTTTTGCGCACTCCGTTATCTCCAGAAATAAGTTTCAGCGATGATCCATTGCGAATGTTGCGAGCGGCGCGGTTTATTTCTGGTCTTGGGGTTGTGCCTGTGCCTGAGTTGACTGCGGCGGTCAAATTAATGAACGAGCGCATCACAATCGTCAGCGCCGAGAGAATCCGTGATGAGTTCGACCGACTGATGGTCACATTGCGTCCGTCGCTTGGTTTGTGGTTCATGGTTGACAATGGATTATCTCAACATTTTCTGCCCGAACTTGCGGCGATGCAACTTGAACAAGACCCAATTCACAGACATAAAGATGTTCTTACTCACACTTTGGCGGTTGTCGAAAATGTTCAACCCGATGCGCCGTGTGATTTTCGAATTACACGATTAGCGGCGTTGTTTCATGATGTCGGAAAGCCAAAGACAAGATCAATTCGTGCCGGCAAGGGTGTCACTTTTTATCACCACGAAGCAGTTGGCGCTCGCATGACGCGCGAACGAATGAGAAAACTGAAATATTCAACTCAAGATATTGAAACTGTTTCTGAACTCGTCGCACTGAGCGCCCGTTTTCATACGTATCAAATGGGATGGACCGACGCTGCGGTGCGGCGCTACGTTCGTGATGCGGGCGCGCATTTGGCTGAACTGAACGTTTTGACGCGCAGTGATTGCACGACGCGAAATGAAAAAAAAGTCGAGGCTTTAGCGCGCCGCATGAGCGAACTTGAAAATCGCATCGCCGAGCTAGCTACCAGCGAAGAACTAAAGGCAATGCGTCCTGAATTAGATGGTTCTCAAGTAATGGAGTTTCTCAATATAAAGCCAGGTCGAGAAATCGGGGAAGCACTCGAGTTTCTGATGGATATTCGCATTGAAGAAGGTTTGCTCGGCGATGAAGCGATTCGCGCACGACTCAAATCTTGGTGGGACTCACGAACTACCTAATTAGTTGTTAACAGTTTCGAAACTTGCTTTTCAAATGTTACAGTTTAAATAATTATGGCGCGCAAGACAGAAAATACAGAAACCGATGAGACGCCTTCAGATAATTCTGTTGGCGAAATTGATCATCGTCTAACGCGACGGGCTTTGATAAATAATTTTCGGCGCGGCGAAGTTTCTCGCGACACTTTGTGTGATGCGCACCCAGAGTTGTTGCGCGTGGCTCGAAATTTCGGTCGACCAACTCGTGTCAAGTGTCCGATTTGTGTCAACGACCAACTCGTAACGGTTTCGTATGTTTTTGGTCCGCGTTTGCCAAGCCATGGTCGGTTTATTGCCACTCGTGCCGAGGTTGAAGAGTTTGATTTTCGGCCAGAGCGTTTCACGGCCTATCTAATAGAGGTCTGTCGTAGTTGCTCGTGGCACCACCTGCTCAAAACTCGTGTCCTTGGGGGTCATCGCAAGTCTCGAAAGTCGGCAGCCTCTCAATAACCCTGCAACAGCCCTGTGGCAGTGTGGGTTTGTGCCGTTACACTTTCAAATTCACATACCTGCCCCTTCGGGGGCCCCAATTAATCGTTGGGTCCGAAGGGAGTTTTTACGTTCATGCGAGCATACGAATTAATGGTCATTGTCAGCGGCAAACTCGAAGAGTCCGCAGCCCACAATTGGATCAGTGTTGTCACCAAATCAGTAACTACTGCCGGTGGCAAAGTTCATGGCACACCTGATTGGTGGGGTAAGCGTCGTTTGGCTTATCCAATTAAGAAACAAGAAGATGGTTACTACGCAATTTTCAATATCACCGCGCCAGGTGGTGCACTCGACGAAGCCGAGCGTGCCATGCGAATCGCAGATGATGTTCTCAGACACAAACTTCTCCGCCTTCCCGATGACGAAGCCGCCCGTCGTGGCATGACCGTCTCGGCATAAAAATATCTACAAAAGAAATCAAAGGATTTAAAAATGGCTGATAACAGCATCACACTCGTCGGAAACTTAACTCGCGACCCCGAAATTCGATTTACCGCTACTGGTCGTGCTGTTGCGTCGTTCGGTATTGCTGTCGGCCGTCGTTATCAGGTCAACGGCGAATGGCAAGAACAAACTTCTTACTTCAATGTCACAGCCTGGGGCCAACTTGGTGAGAACGCGGCAGCGACATTCACCAAAGGCACACGAGTTGTTGTAACTGGTCGACTTGAGCAGCGCGAATACACATCTCGTGAAGGCGAGAAGCGAACGGCAATTGATGTGATCGCCGACGAACTTGGGCCAAGTTTGCGCTGGGCAACAGCCACTGTTGTGCGCACACCAAAACAAGATGGTCAAGGTGGCGGCTCAGCGAATCGTCCAGCAAACACCGGCACCAACCCGGGCACCGAAGCGACACCATTTGATGGCGAAGAACCGTTCTAGTAAATAAAAATCTAACCAAAGCATCAATAAAGCAATTGAAAATAAACTCGACAATTAAGGACATTCCCAATGACAAGTAAATCCAACAAGTTACGTGCCCAAAAAGCGTTGTTGCGCAAACCAAAGAAGCGCTCCAATGTCGTAGTCAAAGAAAAGATCGGCTTTGTTGACTATAAAGATGTCAATTTATTGCAGCGATTTATGTCAGATCGCTCGAAGTTGCGCGCGCGAAGAATGAACGGCAACAACGTTCAACTTCAACGCGATATCGCCACAGCAGTAAAGAATGCCCGCGAGATGGCACTGTTGCCATACATGAAGCAGGTTTCGGCGGCGCGCGCGCCACGCGAGCGTGGCGAATACGGCTCTGACGACCGCGATCGCGATCGTGGTCCACGCCGTCCACGCCGTGACGATGCGACACCGCGTACTTCGGTAACTGTTTCAGAAACAGTAGACGTGGCGCCAAACATCACCGCAGAAATATCAACCGAAATTGGTGTCGATGGGGCAGCATCATGAAAGTTCTGCTTCGATCCGATGTCAAAGGTGTGGGTCGCCGTGGCGACATTGTTTCAGTTTCGGCTGGTCATGCACGCAACTTCTTGTTGCCTAACGATCTCGCCGTTGTTGCCAATGACGGCACCGTCGCCCAAGCCGAGGTCATGCGCAAGGCGCAAGAACTCAAGGCCGCAACAGAACGCGAGTCGGCTCGCACTCTCGCTGCATCACTAGCAACCAAAGTCATAACAATCTCGGCGAAGGCAGGCAACGAAGGGCGTTTATTTGGCTCGATAACTTCTACAGAAATTGTGAAAGCAATATTTGACCAGACCGGCGCGACGATCGATCGTAAGCAAGTGCAATTAGAAGCACCACTGCGTCAACTTGGTGAGCACGTAGTGGTTGTCGAACTGTTTGCAGAAGTGCTAACAAACATGTCGGTAAACATCGTCGCCAAATAAAGTTGATTTTTAGTCGCGCTTTATTCTTTTGTCATCGCTGTTTTAAACACAGTTATCCACACGGCTATCCACACGAAAATCACAGGGTTATACCGCTAGCAATCAACAGGCAAATGCAGGCATTGTGTAGTCATGTCAATTGCTGAGTTCTCTCGCGCCGATCGCGCTGGCGCACAGCAGCGACAGTCAAATCGGATTCCTCCGCACAGCATTGAGGCAGAAGCATCGTTGCTTGGTGCAATGTTGTTGTCGCAAGAAGCGGTAGCAGTTGCATTTGAACGCGGCGTTAGATCAGAAGAGTTTTATAAACCAGCGCACCAACATATTTTCGATGCGATTCGATCTCTCAACACTGCTGGTGAGCCTGTTGATCCGATAACAGTTGGTGAAGAATTGCGGCGCAATAGTTTGCTTGATGGCATGGGCGGCATTGATGCGTTGCTGACTTTGCAAAATGCGACTCCGGCAATTACCAGCGCTGATCGTTATGCGAAAATTGTCCGCGAAACCGCATCATTGCGCAGACTTTTGACGGTTGCATCAGAAATTGCCGAGATCGCCTACAGCGGCCCGGAAGATGTAGCAAAGGCAATCGACGATTCTGAATCAAAAGTGTTTGACGTTTCAGAAAGCAATCTTGGTGACGCAGCCCAACCACTTAAGAATCTGGTTGAAAACGCAATGGAGAAGTTAGAAGATCGTGCAAACAATAAAGAGGCAATAACCGGCACTGCAACTGGTTTGTCTGGTCTAGATAAAATCTTGCTCGGTCTACAACCAGGCACCTTGAATATTCTTGGTGCTCGCCCCGCAATGGGAAAGTCGGCGCTGGCACTCGGAATTGCTGTTCATGTTGCGCGCAACTCGGGTAAAGCGGTGCTGTTCTTTTCTCTTGAAATGGGAAGCGCAGAATTGGTTCAAAGAATTCTGGCGAGTGAAGCCGGCGTCGACTCGGCTGTTTTGCGTAGTGGTCGCCCAACGCCAAATGACTGGACAAAGATTGGACACGCGGTAGGTCGTCTTGATGTGCCATTGATTATTGACGACAGCCCAGGCACATCGGTAGGCGCAATTCGCGCCAAGGCGCGAAGAACACTTAGCCGTCAAGGCGATCTATCGCTAATCGTGATCGACTATTTACAACTTATGGGTGGTGACGGCAAGCCAGAAAATCGACAACTTGAAGTCAGCGAGATCAGTCGTAAGTTAAAACTCTTGGCACGCGAGTTTAAGATTCCAATTCTGGCACTCAGTCAGTTGAGTCGAGGTTTAGAGGCGCGAACAGATAAAAGGCCGACGCTTTCAGACTTGCGAGAGTCTGGTGCCCTCGAACAAGATGCCGACGTGGTGATGTTCTTGTACCGTGACGAGGTTTATAACCCTGATAATAAAGATGAACTCGGTGCGGCCGAGTTAAGTATTTCAAAGCATCGTGCTGGCCCACTCGGCAAAGTGCGCCTCGCCTGGTTGGCTGCTTACACACGGTTCGAAAACTTTGCAACGGATTCAAATTCAAACTTGTAACTAGTCAGAACAAAAAGGTTTTTAAAAATGTTTCTTGGAGAAGACATTCTTGCATGGCTGGTAATTGCACTTGGTGGTGCAATGTTCGCCGGAAACCTTGCCGCATTAATTCGCCCCCCGAAACAGCGACGCGACGCGAACGACTTAACCAAAGCCCCCGTTGTGCGCAGTTTGGTGATGGCCACGATCGGTGGCATTGCCGCTTTGTGGGCGCTCGTTAGTTTGTTTTAAAAGAAAATTTTCTACCAGTCGTCGGTTCGACGTGATTCTTTTTTCTTACTGGTATGGCGTTTGCCTTCAAGTCGTTTTTCAATAGACCCTTGGGTTGGTTTTGACTTTCTTCGTTTCGGGGTTGCTGGCTTTGCAGCATTGTCAATCATCTCTGCCATCTGACTTAGACAAAATTGACGGTTACGCCACTGACTTCGACTTGTCTGACTCGTTACACGAACCGTTTTAGATAATTTTGTTTTAATTCGTTTTAACAAGATTTCTGAACCAGTTATCGCGTCAGTTTCAACCATTAAAGTTGCCTTTGACGACGTCTTATTAATGTGCTGGCCACCTGCACCGCCCGATCGGGCAAAGCTCCAGCGCAATGCGCTACTTGGCACGACCAAGCCTTTAGTGGTTCGTAGATCTTCGTCAGGCTTCACTTTGGTAATTCTTGCTTATGTTTCGAGCGGGTGACGGGAATCGGACCCGCGTATTCAGCTTGGGAAGCTGATGTTCTACCACTGAACTACACCCGCAACTAGATAGTTGAGCGTACCAAGCCGTGTTTACGCCCAAAATTTCAGTCTCACCAATAATTTACTAGGGTTTGTTAGTTGTGATTTTGTCTGACCGAACTATTCGAGAGGCTTTGGCCCAAAAACGGATCGTGATTGACCCGCTCGATGATTCGTGTATCCAGCCTTCCTCCATTGACGTGAAAGTCTCAAACCTATTTCGCGTGTTTCGCAATCACACCGCAAGCACGATCGATGTCAAGCGTGACCTTTCTGATCTCACGGAGTTAGTTGAGATCGATCAAAACGGTGTGTTCATGTTGCACCCGGGCGAATTTGTATTGGGTTCAACTCTTGAGCGAATCGGACTCGCCAACGATCTTGTTGGTCGCGTTGAGGGTAAAAGTTCGCTCGGTCGCCTAGGTCTTTTGATTCATTCAACTGCAGGTTTTATTGATGCCGGCTTCGATGGTCACATCACACTTGAACTTTCAAATGTGGCAAATCTGCCAATCACTATTTACCCGTCAATGAAAATTGGTCAAGTGAGTTTTATGACTATGACCACTCCAGCAGACAAACCGTATGGTTCAGGTGCAAACGGTTCTAAATATCAAGGCCAACGCGGCCCTACACCGAGTCAGTATTTTAAAAACTTCAAGTAACTAACTAAAGCTTGGCGAACCCGTCGCACTGTTGGATGCAGCCAGTGGTGCACTTTGATTGGCAATCGAACGCTCGCCATTTTCTAGGGCGTCAAGCAAGTGAATTGCAATGTCACCAACTTTGATTTGCGATTCGTCCTTGCCTGCACCTTTGACGCCGTCGTCGAGCATGATGTAGCAAAACGGACACGCAGTTGCGACACGAGTTGCTCCAGTGGCGATGGCTTCGCGCGCACGCTCATCGTTGACTTTGGTGCCGATGTCTTCTTCCATCCACATTCTTGCGCCACCCGCACCGCAGCACATTCCCTTGGTGCCGTTGCGTGGCATCTCGACAATCTCGATGCCTTTGATTGAGCCGACAACTTTGCGTGGCGCAATATAAACATCATTGTGACGGCCCAAGTAACACGAATCGTGATACGTAATTCGCTCTTCGAGCGTCGCGTTCGATACATCTAACTTTCCCGACTCAATCAGATCTTCAAGTAATTGCGAGTGGTGAATCACTTCGTAGTTGCCACCCAATTGTGGGTACTCGTTTTTCAGTGTGTTGAAGCAGTGTGGACACTGCGTGATTATTTTTTGCACACCCATCGTGTTGAGCATTTCAACATTTGGCATCGCCAACATTTGAAACAAGTATTCGTTGCCGCTGCGACGCGCACTGTCGCCAGTGCACATTTCGCTCGGGCCAAGTATCGCCACATCGATGCCCGCTCGCTTGAGCAATTTAGCCATTGACTGCGTGACTTTTTTATTCTTGTCGTCGAAACTGCCGGCACAACCAACCCAATACAAATATTCGCTCTTGAATGGTGCACCTGGGTCAAGAATTTCAACATCCAGATCTTTCGCCCATTCGCCACGATCTGTTTGGCTCATGCCCCATGGGTTGCCTTGGTTCTCCATTGCCCGATATGCGTTGCCAAGTTGTGCGGGAAAGTTGCTCTCCATTAGGGAGAGATATCGACGCATGTCAAGAATCTTGTCGAGAATTTCGATGTTGACCGGACAAATTTCGTCGCAGGCTTTGCAACTTGTGCAAGACCAAATTTCTTCGGCAGTGATTCGTTCAAACAATAGGTTGGCACCAACTTTGATTTCAGCGTCTGCACTCAACGGTGGTGAAACTTTGCCACCTGGTGCATGAGCCGCGGTTGCCGCCATTACTTCACCGCTCTTAAGAATGATTTCGCGTGGGTCAAGTGGTTTGCCGGTGGCGTGAGCAGGGCAAACGCTCGTACAACGGCCACACATTGTGCATGAATCAAGATCAAGAAGTTGCTTCCATGTAAATTCTTCAACCACATGCACGCCGAATGACTCAAGTGAAGTCTCGGTGAGGTTTGGCATTGCCTTCATCGCACCCTTGGGGCGTTCGCGGTCTTTGAGATACATGTTGAGCGGCGAAGTAAACATGTGGCGCAACATCGTGATTGGCAAAATGGCCAAGAACACAATGAACGTCAAAACGTGTGCAACCCACCAACCTTGGTGCCAAGTTGTTAGGGTCGAGGCGCTTGCACCATTAACAAGTTGTGCGAGTGGGTAACCAACAACGCTCCACTTTTCGTGATCGAGATTTACGCCGGCTGCTTGCCCTTGGGCGATGCGAAACATTTCTGCACCAAAACCTGTGACGCCGATGGCCAACAACACGCCAAGAATCAGCGCGTGTTCTGGTTTTGTTTTTATGCGAATTCGATATGGACGTTGCACATACCGACGCAAAATTGCCCAAACGACACCACCGGTAAACACAACACCCGCGACATCGCCGACAAGTGCATAACCGCGATAAACATCACCATGTAGAAACTTGAGTTGCTCAGGCATCTGATGATCAATTTCTAAAACTGTTGTTACCCCGAGCAAAACAAGAAAGCCGAAATAAATCATCGAATGCATCAGACCAGCGGCACTGTCACGCAAAAGTGTGCGCATGTAAACACCGGAGCGGTAGTCGGCAAGGCGACGCTTGGCATTTTTCGCCGTTGTCTTTCGTTTGTCTGGCGCGCCGCGCTCCCAATTTCTAATGCGGTCAGCAAACCGCAACGATCCCCAGATCAACATCATTGGAATAACCGTGTAGAAGGCGACTTGCAATGCAGTTGGTATGCCTCCAAAAACTTCGCGATGAATGAGCGAGGTGCTCTTCCAACCTGTCAGTTGGGGCACGATGCCCGAGATCATTGTGAACGCGCCGATACCAACACCGAAAGCGATCGAAAGTTGATAAGGCTTGAAACGCTTTTTTACAGGTACATCGGTCGTCATGATTTGGTTACATTTCTTTTGTGAGATTGCCAAATCTCAGACTAGTTTTCTCAGCCGAAATATGCGCGATCCAGATCGCGAATGCGCATTGCAAGCGCCGCAAATAGTTTGTGAGATAGTGCAGGAACTTTGTCAATTACGCGAAGGAAGTTTCCGCGGCCAATCACAAGAACTTGGCATTCTGTTTCACAGACAACTGTTGCTGTACGTGGACCATGATCAAGCAGTGACAATTCGCCGACTACCGAACCAGTGCCGATTGTGGCGACTTTTTTGCCGCTCCGCTTTACCGTTGCTTTACCGCTCAAAATTATGAAAGCTTCTTTGCCAGGGTCACCTTGTTTTGTCATGACTTCGCCCTTTTCGAAAGTGACGCGATCGCCAGCCTTGGCGATCCTTTCCAAATCCTTCGAAGAGCACGAGGAAAATAATGGTGAGTATCGGAGGTGTTTTAATGAGTTTTTAAGATCAGCCATGCTCTACATAGTAGATCAATCGAGGATGACTATTTTTGAGAGTGCCAACAAGCACATTTGGTCAGTTTTTCGCCGACAAGTTAGTGGCTGTCTAGTGACCAACACCTTTTGCTTGGTCAGCCACGGCCTGTGTGGCTTTGGCTATTTCATTTGGGTCACCTAGATATTCGACGCTTTTTATTACCAGCGCTGCATCTGAGTGATCATTAGCAGCGTTCAAAAACTCGTATCGTCTCGGCACCCCCGTGGGGATATTGAATTCAGAAATTTGCAGCGGGTCTAGTTTTTCTAAATACATGACCAATGCGCGAAGAGAATTGCCGTGGGCAGTTATCAAAATATTTTTGTTATTTCTAAGTTCTGGGGCAATATTGGCCTCAAAATATGGCACGACGCGGTTCACAACATCTTTCAGACACTCGGATGCCGGAAGATTTTCAACAGGAATTTCTTTGTATTTTGAATCTTGTGCGGGATGTTCTGGGCTTGAAATATCAACCGGTGGCGGAGCGGTGTCGTAACTGCGTCGCCAAATATTTGTTTGCTCGGCACCGTACTTTGCAGTGGTCAATTTTTTGTCGAGTCCTTGCAGCGCACCATAATGGCGCTCGTTGAGATGCCAATCTTGAAGTATCTCGACTTTGCCTTGACCAAGTGCATTCAGCGCAATTCGATTTGTCTCAATGGCTCGTATTTGCATTGAGGTGAACACGAGATCAAACACGATTCCGGCTTGAAGCAGAGTCTCACCAGCGGCTTTTGCTTCTTGTTCGCCCTTGGGCGTAAGAGGCACATCGTGCCATCCAGTAAACAAATTCTGGGCGTTCCAAGTGCTCTGACCGTGCCGTAACAACACCAAAATGCCGGTCATTTAAGTCCCACAGGATAAATCGTAGGTGCTCAACATGGCTAATAATAGAGTATGGCAATCGCTAGTTCATTTGATGTGGTCATCGTTGGGTCGGCAAATTTAGACCTTGTTGCACGAACACCTCGATTGCCAAAGCCCGGTGAAACAGTTACCGGATCAAACTATTTTGAATTCTGCGGCGGAAAAGGGGCGAACCAGGCAATCGCTGCCGCGCGGGCTGGGGCGAACACGGCGTTTATCGGCGCATTGGGCAATGATCACGCTGGTGAAACTTTGCGAGCTGCATTTAAACACGACGATGTTGATATTTCTGCAGTTCAGTTCGTAAGCGAACCGACAGGC
Source organism: Ilumatobacteraceae bacterium (assembly GCA_964201675.1). Classification (GTDB taxonomy): domain Bacteria; phylum Actinomycetota; class Acidimicrobiia; order Acidimicrobiales; family Ilumatobacteraceae; genus BACL27. The sequence goes on from CAXNFV010000005.1 coordinate 11,670, forward strand.
CGCGCCTTGATCGGCGTCAGTGATGATGGTGAAAACTCAATCATCGTCGTGCCTGGTGCTAACCATGCAATCACAATCGGCGATGTAGAGCGAAATGCCAAAATCATCACCTCAGCAAAAGTTCTACTTTGTCAATTAGAAGTACCACTTGAAGTTGTGCAGCGCGCATTTGAACTGGCGGGCGAAAATTCGATCCGAATTTTAAATCCCGCTCCAGCACAATCACTATCGAAAGAGTTGCTGCAACTTGTTGATGTGATCACCCCAAACGAGCATGAAATGCAACTTCTCGGCGGATCTGAAGCATTGCTTAAATGCGGTGTGAAAACAATTGTTGTCACGCAAGGTGCACGGGGTGCTTTGATGATTACCGAAAAGGGCGAAACACGGATTCCACCGTTCGAAGTCGACCCAGTTGACTCGACGGGGGCGGGGGATGCTTTTTGCGGAATGCTGGCGGCTCGACTGGCAACTGGTGAGTCAATTCAAAATGCCTTGAAAGCGGCAGTAGTGTCTGGCGCCTTAGCGACCCTGACTGAAGGTGCAGTGCCGTCTTTGCCCCTATGGAGTATGGTTTTTAGCAAACTTGAGTCGAAGTGACTCAAGTTATATGCTTCTAAGGTTGTAAGGACCAAAACTCCGGCTTATCGT
>CAXNFV010000006.1:0-11922 GCA_964201675.1 Ilumatobacteraceae bacterium
GTTAGGCGATTCATGATGGTCAATAATGCATGTTGTGCCGTTCATCAACGCTTCGCAGGCTCCAAGCATCGCCGACCAATAGATCATCTCATTGTCGAGCGCAGCATCAAGACGCCACCATACCTGTTGCAAAATTTCTAAAAAATTAATTGGCGTTTTCGCAGTAGCTGGCATTCCACGTGCCAAGCTCGAATATAGATGATGGTGCGCACAGATTAAACCAACAGTCTGATTAGTCATGACTCAGTCTTCTTGTTGATCGCGACGCATTGGTAGTGTCGAACGCCATTGTCCATCTAGATCATGCAATGCAGCCCCAACAGCACCCGCGGTTGGCACTAATCCGATTTCGCCGACTCCCTTGATGCCGTAAGGAGAGTTTGGCTGCGCTGACTCGATCAACTTGACCTCGATCTTAGGTACATCTTTGGCACGCAATATACCCAAACTTCGCAAAGTCATATTCGTCGGAAATGCAGTCACGGGATCAGATGGAAAATTTTCGGTTAATGCATATCCGAGGCCCATGTGCACACTGCCTTCAACTTGTCCCTCACATAAAGTCGGATTGACAATTCGACCAACGTCGTGCACTGCGACAACTTGCTCGATTTTTTGTGTCTCGCGATCGATTACGACCATTTGAGCGGCATAACTAAATGTTGAGTGAATGATTGGATTGGTAACGCCTGGTTCTCCCATTTTGTTCGTCCAGTCGACTTTGTACTCGCCAACATGGTCTACGCCTTTGGCGAAGTTGGCCGCACGCGCAACATCACAGGCATCTTTTACCGAACCCGCACTCATGAGGGTTCCACGAGAGCCAGTGGTTTGCCCGAAGCCGAGTTCGCGAGTCGTATCAACAATCACATCAATCAGCGAAGCATCAACGCCGAGTTCGTGAACCGCAACCTGGGCGGCAACTGTATTTATACCTTGCCCCATTTCTGTCCACCCGTGACGCACCTCAATGCGACCATCAATTTTAAAATGCACGACGGCTTTAGATATTTCTTTGAAACCGTTACCGAGCCCGCTATTTTTAAGACCGAGTCCGAGCCCCACTGCTTTTCCAGCCGATATTGCCGCATCATATTGAGGTTTAATTTCGTTTAAACACATTTCTGCACCCAGACAGCCGTCGTCCATTATCTGTCCAGGACCCCAAATCATGCCGGGTTTGATTACATTGCGTGCTCTGATCTCCCAACCAGAGATGCCTACTTTCTCTGCGAGTCTGTCAAGGGCACCCTCCATTGCAAATTGGGCTTGGTTTGCACCAAAACCACGAAAGGCTCCGCAGACTGGGTTGTTCGTACGAGCGGCAATGGCTTCAACATCGATATTGGCAACTTGATACGGACCGCTAGCGTGACCGGCCATTCGCTCGAGAACTTTCATTCCGACACTTGCGTATGCACCCGAGTCGCCGATCGCTCGCACCCGTAAGGCAGTTAGTTTGCCAAGTTTGTCACAAGCAATTTCGTAGTCCATTTCGATTGGGTGTCGTTTTGCGTGCATCAAGAAACTTTCTTCACGAGTCAAAGTACATTTCACCGGAAGATTTAAAAGCCAGGCCGCTAGAGAAGTATGTGCTTGATTGCTCATGTCTTCTTTACCACCGAATGCGCCACCGTTGGTTACGAGTGTGACGGTCACTTGACTATTATCAATCGCAAGCAGGCGAGCGATGTCATTTCGATCATCCCAAATACCTTGACCACCTGAATAGACATGCAATTGTTGTGTTCCATCACTTAAGTTCGGCACGGCCAAAGTGCTCTCAGGCTCAAGAAATGCATGTTCAATTCGCTGTGTCGTGAATAATTCTCGAACGACAAAATCACTTGACAAAATAGCCGCGTCGCAGTCACCGCGTTTGTAACTTGATTTGCTGAGAATATTGCTGTCGGTCTTCCACACTGCGACATCGTTTGAAGAAATTGCTTTGCGTGCATCGGTAATTGGTGCCAAAGGACTATACGAGACCGCAACATGGGCTGTCGCGTTGCGAGCGTTCATTCTGGTGTCAGCCACAACTATTGCCAAAACATCACCAGCATAGGAAGTTCTACCACCAACAGGAATCATTACCGGCCAATCCTTGTAAATGATTCCCATCATCAACTCACCAGGTATATCGGCAGCAGTGAAGACGGCCTTCACGCCAGGTTGTTTCAATGCGGCATGCGTGTCTATCGCAAGTACATCTGCACGAGCGTGTTTGGTGAAGACCAATGCAGCGTGAAGCATTCCGGTTACGCGCATGTCATCGATGTAACCGCGATCACCAAGTGCGAGCGCTTCGGCTTCAAGCTTCATTACGCGCACCCCAAGACCACCAGTAGTAATAACTTCGCAAGTCTGTGATTTGGCGACGGTCTCAATCGCATCGAGAATTTTTACGTAGCCGGTGCATCGACATAAATGCGCACCAAGGTGTCTAGCCATGTCTTCTCGTTTTAAGTCGGCACCTTTTTTATCGATTTGTGCTTTTGCACGAACGACAATGCCAGGTATGCAAAATCCGCATTGCAAACCTCCACACGCCGCAAATGCATTGGCGAAGGTGTCGCGTTCATTTTGACTCACACCTTCAAGTGTTGTTATTTGAGACCCTGCCACTTTTTCGAGCGATTGTTGGCAACTGACAATTGCTTTGCCGTCAACGAGTACTGTGCAACATCCACATTGACCTGTTGGCGAACAACCATCTTTGGGCGATGTGATGTCAAGCTCCTCGCGCAATGCGGCCAGTAGATGCGGATGGTCATCGCGAACTGTGACTGGGGTTCCATTGACCAAGAAAGCGACCCGACCAGTATTTTTATCGGTTTCAGATAGGTGGGTGAGAGGACTGGTCACGTCTTAACCATACCCGTATTGATAATCAGGTTTACATTATGTAAAGATGAGATTATTGGGTTGTTGAGCCTCTTTGGCTAGTTATGCGGCCATAAACCTCAGGTCGACGGTAACGGTCGAAGTTAAACAGCGTATTTTTATAGTTATAACACCAGTCCAGATCACAGGATGCCGTAATAATTTCGTCATCGCTAGTAGCAGTCTTTGCCAGCAATTCGCCAGAAGGGGCGATGATGCTTGAATCGGCCAGGCTGTCAACGCCCTCTTCAATACCACCTTTTGCCACGCCAATTACAAAGGTGCCGTTTTGATAGGCACCGCTTTGCATCACTAACGCATTATGAAAACCCTGCAACGGATCTTGAGTTGGGTCTGGAATGTACTGCAGTGGCGTGTTGTAACCGCAGAGAATCATTTCGACTCCTTGCAAACCCATGACGCGATAACTTTCTGGCCAACGACGATCATTGCAGATCATCATTCCAATGCGACCACCAAATGCGTTCCATACCCCGAAACCCTCGTCGCTGGGTTTGAAGTAGTAACGCTCGGCGTGTTGAAACGGACGATCGGGTTCGTTTTGTTCGTGACCAGGAATATGCACCTTGCGATATTTGGCGACGACTTTGCCATCGCGCTCGACAAGAATTTGCGTATTAAAGCGCTCGCCATCGGATGTTAACTCTGCGTAACCCAAACAGAATCCGACCCCGAGTTTTTTTGCTTCATCAAACAATGGTTGGGTAACTGGCGATGGCATTTGGGTCTCATACCAATGATTGGCTTGCGAAATATCATCAACAAACCATCTCGGGAAAAACGTGGTTAGTGCCAATTCAGGAAACACAACCAATTCGGCTTTTAAAGAGTGTGCATTTCGAAGCAGTTCAATGAGTCGCTTGACGACAGATTGACGATCATCGGTGCGTTGAATCGGGCCGAGTTGTGCAGCAGCAACTTTTAGAAGACGAGACATCTTAGTTGTTTGGTTCAAAGTTATGTTCAAGCGTCGTAAGTGAAAGCATCGTGTGCAACAAAATATTTGCCCCAGCAATCAGATCAACGGTTTCAGTGAACTCTGCGGCGTTGTGACTAATTCCTTTAACGCTTGGGACAAAAATCATTCCTGATGGACAAACTCTCGCCAGCATCTGAGCATCATGACCCGCACCCGATGGCATTCGTTGCACAGTGTTGCCTTGTTGTTTCGCGATATTTTCAACACAGTCAATAACGCGGTCATCAAAAATTACAGGCTCAAAACGCACTAGTTCTCGTGTTGTAATCTTCACATTTTCTTCAACAGCCACCACTCGTATATATTCAGCGATTTTCGACTCGGCTTCTCTTAACAAAGCATCGTTGGTGTTTCGAACATCGAGAGTGATTGTTGCTTTAGCGGCGACAACATTAGTCAGATTCGGGTGAAGGTCGATTTTTCCGACGGTGCAAACTTGATCTCCACCCATTTCTTTGGCAAGATTACGAAGAAATACCGTAATCTGCGCGGCCACTAGAGCCGGATCGTGTCGCAAAGACATTGGTGTTGTTCCGGCGTGATTTGATTGTCCGACGATTGTTAGTTCTTGCCAAGAGATTCCTTGCACACTGGTGACGGCGCCAATTCGCACGCCATTGGCTTCAAGCATCGGACCTTGCTCGATGTGTAATTCAACAAAAGCGTGCGGTGTCAAACCAGGGCAAGGGGCGACTCCCGAGTAACCGATTCTGACGAGTTCGTCGCCAAGTCTTGCACCATCAATGGCGATCACATCAAGCGCTTCTTCTAATGGCATGCCACCTACGTAGACAAGAGACCCGAGCATGTCAGGGGCAAATCTTGCGCCTTCTTCATCGGTGAATATGCCCACCGCAAGGGGGCGGGGTGGTGTTACACCCGCTTTCTGGCAAGTTTCGATAACTTCTAGCGCCGCCAACACGCCGTAACAGCCGTCAAATCTGCCTCCTGTTCGCACGGTGTCGATATGGGAACCAGACATCACTGGGGCGCCTGCGCCTACATTCCACGTGCCAATGATGTTTCCGACTGCATCAATCGAAATTTCAAGACCGCACTCGCGCATCCATTCAACAAGCAAGTTTCGACCGTGCATGTCTTCATCAGTCAACGCTAGGCGACAGTTTCCTCCACCATCGATCGGTGATACTTCTGCGAGCGCATTGATTCGCGTCATCAATCGATTTTCATTTATGGATAACTTGAGATTTTGTTTACTGAAGTCTCCGAGAGCCACTTACAGATTTTACCGCCATATTTGCCATGATGTATAGATGATTAACCGCCAGCGTCTAACGCAATTGCTTGAGACTGAAGAGACGCTCTTCAAAAAACTTCATCCCAAGTCTCAAATAGCCTCAGAATCAAGTTCTAAAACGTTGGTCGGCGGTGTGCCAATGCCATGGATGACTCGTTTGCCCGGGGCATTTCCGATCTATGTTCGCCAAGCGCATGGCGCAATCTTTAGTGATGTTGATGACATCGAATACATCGACTTTTGTCTTGGCGACACCGGCTCAATGACGGGTCACGGGGTTAATGAAATTACCGAGGCAATTGCCGCGCAAATGAAAATTGGTTCGACGACTATGTTGCCTACGCACGATGCGACTTGGGTTGGCGATGAACTCACACGGCGATTTGGTCTACCTAAATGGCAATTCGCCGTAAGTGCAACCGACGCCAATCGATTCGCGTTGCGCATTGCAAGACATCTCACTAATCGTCCGAAAGTTTTGGTGCACGACTGGTGTTATCACGGCACAGTTGATGAAACGCTTGTTATCGCAAACGAAAGCGGCCAAACCATCTCTCGGCCAGGGGCAATAGGCCCGCAGATCGACCCAGCACTGACCACGCGCGTCGTACCTTTCAACGATCTAGCCGCGCTCGAAAAACAACTCGCACATCGCGATGTTGCATGCATGCTGATTGAACCTGCGCTGACCAATATCGGTATCGTGCTACCAGAACCTGGATACTTGGCAGGTGTACGCGAATTGACATCGAAATACGGCACTTTGTTAATTATTGATGAGACGCACACGATCTGCGCTGGTAGCGGCGGATGCACGAAACTTTGGAACCTCACACCCGACATTTTTGTAATTGGCAAAAGCATAGGTGGCGGATTTCCCGTTGCTGCCTATGGGCTTACGGATGAACTTGCGACTCAATTGAACAAGAAAATATTTGACCATGATGTAGACGTATCTGGCATAGGGGGAACGCTCGCAGGAAGCGCCTTAGCGATGGCCTCAATAAAGGCAACACTAAGCCACTGTCTGTTACCCGAGCAGTTTGAGAAAACAGTTGAGTTGGCTTCGAGATGGGCCGGTGGGGTTGAGAAGTCTTTCAAAAAGTATGAACTCAATTGGAGTGTTCAACAATTGGGTTGTCGTGCCGAATATTGGTTTTGTGAGCCACCAAAAAACGGTGCCCAAGCTGCTGCTGCTTCAGACCCGCAACTCGAGACTTTCATGCATCTTTGGGCACTCAATCGCGGAGTTTTGCTGACGCCGTTTCACAACATGGCTCTAATGTCACCGTTTCATACGTTGCAAGATGTAGACGCTCACACGACCGTATTCAGCACCGCCCTAGAAGCATTGTTGAACTAGCAATTCATGACAATTCAACAATTTTTGTTTATTGCCGTGATTGTGCTGGGTGCGTCGACCATTCAGGCGTTATTTGGTTTTGGCGTTGGGTTGATATCGGTACCTCTGATGATCTTTTTCGTAGACCTTCCGACAGCAGTTGTAACAGCAACAGCAGTTTCCACTGTGAGTTGTGCGGTTCAGTGGTGGGAGTCTCGCGCAGTTCAAGCCCGTGAGATGACGCAACGACTTGTTTGCTCGGCACTCATTGGAATGCCGTTTGGATTGTGGCTTCTTTTGAACCTTGACGCACGTGTGATGAAAGCAATTCTCGGAGTCGTCGTGCTGATAGGGGTGTTCTTGAGTATCAAAGGTTTTGATTTGCAACAACTGCCAAAGTCTTTCGACTATGCGATGGGAGTTGTTTCTGGTGTGTTGTCGACGGCGACTTCGACGAATGGACCACCACTCGTATTTCTTCTTCACGCACGACACTTCTCGCCCCAAGATTTTAGGGCAGTCTTAAATCGAGTTTTTACGTTCCTAAATTTTCTCACTTTGGTTATTTTTGCGTTTGCTGGCAAGTTGACAGTCGATGCATTACGACTCGCTCTATTTTCTATACCTGTTATGGGAGTAGGTGTTTTTCTCGGTACTCGTCTGCGCACGCGAATTAATCCTGAACATTTCAGAAATCTGGTCATCGGTCTGCTGACGCTGAGCGGACTGAGTGCTATCACCAACGCAATATTTAGTTAAATAATTAAGTTTGAGTGTTACCTGCCAAACCATTCAAGCCATTGTTCTTGTGACTGAGGTTTAAACACATGGTTTGTCGCGACTACATCGCCAAGATTGCTAGATGGCAAGGCCGAGTATTGATGGCCAGGGCACACCAAGGTATCTGTCGGAAGTTTTGCAAGTGTTTGCAAACTGGCATACATTTCACCCGGGTTACTACCAGGCAAATCTGTTCTTCCGCAGCCTTCAAGAAAAAGTGTGTCACCAGCAACTAGACGCTGCTCAACTAAAAAGCATTGACTTCCTGGAGTGTGTCCAGGTGTGTGAACAAAAGTTATCTCAATGTCCCCGACAAACATTTTGTCGCCACCCGAATGCTTGACCAAATCGCCATCCGAAATACCAGTCGTGCGAGTCACCCAACTGGCTTCATTTTCGTTGACATGTATCGGCACAGTTTGCAATTCAAGTAACGCTGCAACACCTTCGATGTTCATGCCCATCATTGAACCACCAACGTGATCCGGGTGGTAGTGCGTGGCGAGGACCCCAGTCAATTTCATATCATCATTGGCGACAATTTGTAACAGATCATTGACTGCATAGGCAGGGTCAACAACTACACATTCACGAGTACGCCTATCACCAATCAGATAAACGAAGTTAACCATCTGATTGGCAAGATGATCAGAGACCGCGAAATCACGTCCGGAGAGCAATTGTCGAAAATAGAGCCGATCTGGTGACATGTTCTCGATTATTGAATTCACACTTCATAGATTAGCGATCTAGTCTGAGCCTGTGAGTCTTCACAACAAAGAATTGCGTTACGGCATAATCGGCACAGGAATGATGGGTCGAGAGCACATTCGTAATTTGCTAGCGATTGATAATTGCAGAGTCGTTGCATTCAGTGATTCTCACGCACCGAGTCGCGCAAGTGCTTCTGAACTAATCAAAGATGCGCAGCAATTCTCGCATCATCAAGAAATGCTTTCTACACAAGATCTCGATGTAATTGTTATCGCGACGCCAAATCATACGCACCTGAGCATTCTTGAAGATGTTTTAGACACGGGGTTACACGTTTTGGTCGAGAAACCACTGTGCACTACCGTCAACGATTGCAAAATAGCCATCGAGCACGAAAAACAAACGCAACGCGCCGCCAGAGTGGTTTGGGTTGGCCTTGAATATCGCTATATGGCACCGACCAGAAGACTGCTCAGTGAAGTCACCTTAGGCACCTGTGGCAAGGTGCAAATGGTTGCAATACGCGAACATCGGTTTCCTTTTCTCGAGAAGGTTGAGAACTGGAACCGCTTCACTTCTAATACAGGTGGCACCCTTGTCGAAAAGTGCTGTCACTTTTTTGATGTGATGGGTTTAATCGCAAATTCTCATGCTGTTCGTGTGTATGCCTCGGGCAACCAAGATGTCAACCATCTCGATGAAATTTACGATGGCAGAAATGCAGATATTTTGGATAACGCCTTCGTAATTGTCGATTATCAAAATGGCGTGCGCGGGATGCTTGATCTTTCTATGTTTGCCGAGGGTTCTAAAAATGAGCAGGAGATTTCTGTGGTGGGTAGTACCGCAAAAATTGAAGCATTAATCACAGAATCAAAAGTGCGGATTGGTTCGCGGGAAAAAGGATCAAATGGCGTTGAAGAAATTCAGGTCAACCAACCACACGGGGTCGTGGCTGGGTTTCACGCTGGTGCTTCATATCTTGAGCATCTCGCAATGCAACAGGCCATCCGTAACGGTTCACCACCTGAAGTAACACTGCGTGACGGGCTTAACTCGGTTCTGATCGGGCAGGCTGCACACTTGAGCATTGCAGAAAGACGTGCAGTAGAGATTTCTGAAATTGTTTAAATTCGACGATTAAACAACAAGTGTTAATCCACCATCAACCACGAATATTTGACCCGTTGCATATTTATTTCGGATCAGAGCAATAGTGGCCTCGCCACAATCTTGAGGTGTTGCAGAGCGTTTAAGCGGGGCAACGCGAGAAACATTGTCGTGTTGCGCTTGCCAGTCGCGTGTCCACGGGGTCTCGACTAGTCCGGGTGCGACAGCGTTAACCCGCACAGGGCCACAAGATTTTGCCAACAGCACTGTCATATGGTTTAGTGCAGCCTTCGTCATTGCATAGGCGATGGAACTTCCAACAGGTCTGACTCCGGCGATTGATGTGATGTTCACAACATTTCCATCAGCACTTTTTTTAAGGTGTGGCATCGCAGCCTTTGTCAACCACCATGTACCAAAGACGTTGACATCGAACGTTTTCTCGAAGATTTCGTCGGTCAAAGAATCCAAGTCATGATGTGCCACCAGAGTCGTCCAACCCGCATTATTGATCAAGATATCCAAATGACCAAAACTATTCAGGGTCGTGTCGATAAGTGTATGGCAAGCGGCTCGATCGCTTATATCGGCTTGAACATATAGCGACTTGCCCGGCAATGTGTTGGCAACTTGCTTACCTGCATCAACTGAGTTAGCTGAGTTGACTACGACAGTCGCCCCGAGATCGCTTAATCGGCGCGCGATTTCTTCGCCTATGCCTGATGATGAGCCGGTTACTATCGCAACTTTGCCAGCCAATTCGTTGTTTGGTGCTTCAGCCATTTTTACGTGCTCCTTGATTTGTTCTAAATAAAAGCTTCGAGAATTTTTGACCTTAATCTGTCTGGTTTGCCAGTTTTATGCTCGCGTTTATCCATACTGCTTGAAAGTCTGAGCAGTCCGTTGATCCCAAAGTAGCGCAAAGGCTCTGCCTCCCATTTGCGCGATGGGTGATTAACCCAGGCCAGTTTTGTCAACGGATGTTTGTCGCCAGTGATTAGATGAGCAAGTGTTCGAGCCGCCAGATTGGTTGCAGCAACTCCGTCACCGACGTATCCACCCAGTGATGCAATTCCAGATTGCGGATCAAGGTTCACCGAGGGTGTCCAATTTCGTGGCACACCAAGAGGTCCACCCCAATGATGAGTAATTTCAAGATCCTTCGTAACCGGAAAAATCTCGTGCATCGACGAAGTAATTAGCCGATGTATTTCGACATGGTTGTCATACTTGGGTTTCACCCTTGAACCAAAGTGATACGGGGCACCTCTTCCACCAAAAGCAATTCGACCGTCGCTAGTTATTTGCGAATAAATGATCATGTTGCGAGCATCGTGATAGGTCTCTCGGTTGTGCCAACCGATTTGATCGCGTTGCAACTTCGTTAGCGGCTCTGTGGCGACCATATACGAATAAAGCGGAGCGAAAGTACGACGATGGCGCCTTATCTGCGATGTAAAACCTTCAGTCGCACGAACAACGACTTCGGCACTTACTTGAATATCTCTCATCTTCAATGTGCGAGGACTTATCTCAATGACACGAGAATTCTCATATATTTTTACTCCCATTCGTTCCACCACATCTGCGAGTCCCGAAACTAATTTGGCTGGGTGAATTACAGCGCAATGTGGCGTATAACTAGACGCGAGTAACCCTCGAATATTGATCTTGGCTAGCGACTCTTCGGCTGTAAGCATTCGCGAATCGCCTTCGTCAAAACCATAATCGTAAAGTTGTTTGACATCATCGATTACCCGGTTGCGTTGAACGGCGTTAGTGGCACCGTGTATCGTGCCGCCGCGGTGATAGTCACAGTTGATTTTTTCTAAGGTAATGACTTGCTCGATTTCGTCGAGTGTTGCAAAGCTCTGTTTGTACATTTCGATCGCTTGTTGCCGATTGTGCTGATGCTCGATTTCCGAAAGGGTCATTGGCAGAAATCCGCTGCACCAACCGCCATTACGACCGCTCGCACCGAACCCGACTTGGTTCGCCTCGATGACTGCGATTCGAGCATCGGGCTGTAATTGCTTCAGGTAGTAGGCAGTCCACAGACCGCTGTAACCAGCGCCGACAATTGCGATGTCAACATCAAGGTTTGAATCTACGGAACTTCGACCAACTAACGAACTCGGTATCGACTCTTGCCAATACGAGTTCACGCCATCGCGCTCCATAATTGTCGTAGTTCTGGTTCGGGGTCGCTCAAAACTTCAGTTTCAATATCGACTTTTAAAGTATTGCGTTTCGTAGATTCATACTGCGGCCATGAGACGACACCATTGTGTGCATACGATAAAAGTTCACCAGAAATCCGATCGGCAATCGGAACGCGTGCCAAACCGTCACCAGTCAAAATTTCAACTCGTGGTGCATTTAAGTTGTGAAAGACGAACGGGATGTCCAATCCATGGCATGATCCAAAGGCGCCATCAAAAACAGGCGATGCCCAGGTGAACCAATACATCCATGTGGCGTTGCTGGTTGCACAACGCCTTTCGCAAAGTTTCCACGCTGGAGCTCTAAAGTTTTCATCGGTCTGAAAGGCAGCGACCATTTCAGGTGCGGAGTGATTTTTGCGATGGCGGGCATAGATATCCCAAACTTTCTGGGCATCAGGCGCGAAGGTCTTCTGAAAATAAACAAGTGCGGCTGCATTATCAAGTTTCGCAGAGTCAGGATGGAGTACTGACCACAGGCGATTCTCATCATGATTAGTACCCACTACAAGTGGGATGCCTGAGTTTGACGATGCAGTGTAGACATCTTCGGGCAAGCCTTCGCCTCCACGAGTGGGTGAAAACACAGAAATGTAATTCTCAACATCAACAA
>CAXNFV010000007.1:0-11529 GCA_964201675.1 Ilumatobacteraceae bacterium
AGCAAGAAGGCGCAACGGGTCAGCGAAAAATTACGCAATGGACGCGTTATGTTGCAATCGGTATCGCCACGTTGCAGGGCGCAGGTTTAACTTTTATTTTCGGTCAGGGTCGAGGTTCGGCATTTTTCGGCGCGAGCACTCAGGCACCAGACGTCGTATTGCTGGATCCTTTCATGCCAAGAGCATTGCTGGTAATTCCTTCTCTTGTTGCGGGTACCGCGTTGCTGATGTGGCTTGGTGAACTAATTAGTCAGCGCGGCATTGGCAACGGTATGTCGATGGTTATTTTTGCTTCGGTGGTCAGCGACTTGCCTTATGGCTACTATTCGTTGTTGCAGACACGAAAAACTCTTGTGTTCATAATTTTGGTGTCCATTTCGATCGGCATCATCATCGCAGTTGTGCGTGTCGAACTGGGTCAACGGCGGATTCCCGTGCAGTTTGCAAAACGGGTGGTGGGTCGAAAAATGTACGGCGGTCAGAACACATATATTCCGTTGAAAGTTAACCAGTCGGGTGTCGTCCCAATTATTTTTGCAAGTTCAGTGTTGTTGTTGCCGGTTTTAATGTCGAACATGCTTGGCAGCGGTGAAGGTTGGCGCGGGTCGATTGCCAGGTTCGTAGACCAATACCTTATTAATAGTCAGAACTTGTTGTATGTCACTGTCTTTGGGTTGTTGATTATTGCTTTTGCATACTTTTACAACTCAATTGCATTTGATCCTGTTCGTCAAGCAGACCAATTGCGCAAACAAGGCGGGTTCGTGCCTGGTATTCGTCCCGGTCAGCAGACTGAAACATTTTTAGGTAAGACCGTCAATCGCATCACTTTGCCCGGAGCGACCTTCGTTGCTGTAATCGCGATTTTGCCTTACATCGTTCTTTGGGTTGGCAATGTTTCGTCGTTTCCGTTTGCCGGAACGACCGTGTTGATCGCTGTCGGTGTGGCACTAGAACTGATGCGCCAAATTGATAGTCAGTTAATGCAACGCAATTATGAAGGTTTCCTCAAGCAATAAATCATTAAACACGTAAATTTTTATAACGTTTTATTGGCCAAGGATCGGAATTAAAACTCATGAGCGGTGGAGTGCGAATAATTATGTTCGGCCGACAGGGTGCCGGCAAGGGAACACAAAGCGCAAGACTCGCCGAGCATTTCGGTGTGCCACATATTTCGACCGGAGAAATGCTTCGTAATGCAGTCAAACAACGCTCAGTTGTTGGGCGCGCAGCCAAAGCAGTTCTAGAACGCGGCGAACTTGTCGACGACGACCTGATGGTTTCTTTGGTGCAAGGTCGTATCGGGCAGGCCGATGCGCGCATCGCGGGTTATGTACTTGACGGGTTTCCACGCACGGTTGGTCAGGCTTCGGCTTTTGACTCATTGACCGAGGCCCGACCAGTTGGTTTTGTGATTGATTTAGATGTCGCGCGAGAAATTGTTTTGGTTCGACTTTCGGGTCGGCGAGTCTGTGAATCGTGCTCGACGAACTACACGGCACCAGCAAATGAACCAAAGCCGTGGAAATGTGAAAAGTGTGGCGGGGAGGTTGTCCAGCGAACTGACGACACCCAACAGGCGATCAATCATCGACTTGACGTCTATGAGGCCCAAACTGCCCCATTGATCACCTTCTATCAAGGGCGAGGTTCGCTGCATGTTGTCGACGGGGTCGGCTCGCCGGACGAAGTGTTTGGTCGCCTCAAATCAGTAGTTGAGTCGGGCAAATAAACCGAGATTCTCAGAACCACGAATCCTTGAATCTTCAGCATCTGGGTTTGTTTAAATTCGTCTCAATTCATCTCAATTCGTTATATCTCGGGGGTTTGAGAGCGACAACTCGGGGCGATAGCGTGACAAGTCGCCCTAAACGATCATCTGATCGTCGGGTCTAAATGTAATAAAACAGAAATAGTTCGGAGAAACTTTGCCCAAAAATAAGGAAGATGCAATCGTGCTTGAAGGCAAGATTACTGAATCCCTACCCAACGCAATGTTTCGAGTTGAGCTTGAAAACGGACACACAGTCTTGGCTCACATTTCAGGAAAGATGCGAATGAATTACATTCGAATTCTTCCTGGCGACAAAGTGCAAGTAGAACTAACACCATATGACCTCACAAGAGGTCGTATTACTTACCGATTTAAATAAGAAGGCGTGCAGTGAAAGTAAGAACCAGCGTTAAAAAAATATGCGAGAAGTGCAAGATTATCCGTCGGCACGGTCGCGTAATGGTGATCTGCGAAAACCCACGCCATAAGCAACGTCAAGGCTGAGCGAGAGAGACAAAATGGCACGTATTTCAGGAGTAGACATTCCGCGCGAAAAGCGCCTCGAGATTGGGCTGACTTATATATTCGGCATCGGTCGCGTCACAGCGAAAAAACTTTGCAGCGAAACTGGTATTAATCCAGACACTCGCGTGCGCGATCTGACCGACTCTGAAGTCAACAAGATTCGTATGTTCATTGAGAACAACCTCAGCGTCGAAGGTGATCGCCGTCGAAATGTTCAGACAGATATCAAACGAAAAATTGAAATTGGTTCATACCAAGGCACTCGTCATCGCAAGGGATTACCTGTTCGTGGTCAGCGCACGCATACAAATGCACGCACACGAAAAGGTCCGAAGAAGACGGTAGCTAACAAGAAAATGGCAGTAAGGAAGTAATCATGGCCGATCCAAAACCAAAAACCCGCAAGCGTAAGCGCGAGCGTCGTAATGTCGCAACTGGCATTGTGCACATCAAGAGCTCGTTCAACAACACAATCGTCTCGATAACCGACACAGAAGGCAACGTAATTTCGTGGGCTTCATCCGGTGGAGTCGGTTTCAGTGGTTCACGAAAGTCGACGCCATTCGCCGCACAAATGGCGGCAGAAAAAGCTGGCCGTGCCGCAATGGAACTTGGTCTGCGTCGTGCCGAAGTTCGCGTAAAAGGTCCTGGTTCGGGTCGTGACACTGCACTGCGTCAGATTCAAAATCTTGGGATCGAAGTTTCGGGCATCAAAGATGTTTCCCCGGTTCCACACAACGGCTGCTTGCAGCCAAAGCGAAAGAGGCCATAAGTTATGGCTCGCTACACAGGTCCAAAAGTTAGAATCTCACGCCGTCTTGGTGTAAACGTTTTCGAAAACACAAAAGGCTCCAAGGCTCTTGAGCGCCGTCCGTTTCCACCAGGTCATCACGGTCGTTCTCGTCGTAAAGGTGCAGGCAGTGAATATCTTGCGCAGTTACAAGAAAAGCAAAAAGCAAAATACATCTATGGTTTGCTTGAGCGCCAATTTCGTAATCTTTACGAGAAGTCGGTGCGTTTGACCGGGCCAACTGGTGAGAACTTGTTGCGTCTACTCGAATTGCGTCTCGACAATGTGGTCTATCGCGCCGGTTGGGCTGCATCGCGCCCGCAGGCTCGTCAGTTTGTCAGCCATGGGTTGATCAAAGTTGATGGCAAGCGAGTCGACATCGCTTCGTACACACTGCAAAAAGGTGAAGTTGTTTCGCTCTCCGAAAAGGCAAGCAACATGATCATCATCAAACACAACATTGACACGCTTGGTCGCAAAATGGTCTGCTGGATCGATGTTGCAGAAGCCGGCAAGCAGGTCACGGTTCGCGAGTTGCCGGTGCGTGAGCAAATTGATGTACCAGTACGCGAACAATTAATCGTTGAGCTTTATTCAAAGTAACCCCAAAACAGAATGGTCTAAGGAGAAATCATGCTTGTAATCCAGCGCCCGACAGTCGAACCAATCGGCTCACCACAAAACAACCGTCAGAAATTTTCGGTTGGTCCACTAGAACCAGGTCTTGGTCACACAATTGGCAACTCGTTGCGCCGAATGTTGTTGTCATCGATTCCTGGTGCGGCGATCACTTCTGTAAAGTTCGAGTCTGCGCTGCATGAATTCGACACAATTGAGGGCGTAACCCAAGATGTCACTGAGATCATTTTGAACTTGAAAGACATCGTTCTCGTCTCTACCTCAGACGAGCCAATTGCGCTTCATGTTGACGTAAGAGGACCAATGGATCTCACAGCCGGTGACATTCAATGTCCGCCAGATGTTGAGATTCTGAACAAGTCTCAGAAAATCGCCACTCTTTCGGCAAAAGGCAAACTCGTATTTGACCTTACGGTCGAGCGCGGCAAGGGCTACATGTCGTCAGATCGTGACGGTGCTCGCAAGACAATCGGCATCATCCCAATTGATGCGATTTTCTCGCCAATTCGTCGAGTGACTTTCGAAGTAGAACCAACTCGCGTCGAGCAGTCAACCAACTACGACAAACTTGTTATCGACATCGAAACAGATGGATCAATCACTCCTGTTGATTCGCTCGCGTCGGCTGGTGCAACATTGCGTTCGCTGGTTGATCTCGTGGCCAATCTCACATTAGAGCCAATGGGTCTTGAACTGGGTGAAGTAGTTGGTTACTCAAGTGGTACTGGCGATCTAGATATGCCGATTGAAGATCTCGATCTTTCAGAACGACCACGCAACTGCTTGAAGCGCGGACAAGTTCACACGATCGGTGAGTTGCTGACTCGTTCTGAAGAAGACTTGATGAACATCACCAACTTCGGTCAGAAGAGCCTTGATGAGATCAAACAAAAACTTGATGAGCGAGGACTCTCGTTGCGCATCTGAGCCAACGAGATTTTTGCCGAGAATCAACTTTATTTAAATATCTAGATAATCAAGGAGACGATTTACTATGCCAGGAAGACCACGCCGCGGACCAAGTTTCGGTGGAAGCTCGTCACACGAAAGATTGATGATGGCCAACTTGGCTTCGTCATTGTTCGCTGCTGAAGGCATCGTAACGACCGAGACAAAAGCAAAGGCTCTTCGTCCGATCGCCGAGAAACTAATTACAAAAGCGA
Organism: Ilumatobacteraceae bacterium; assembly: GCA_964201675.1. Lineage (GTDB taxonomy): Bacteria > Actinomycetota > Acidimicrobiia > Acidimicrobiales > Ilumatobacteraceae > BACL27. The sequence goes on from CAXNFV010000007.1 coordinate 4,895, forward strand.
AGAAGGCTCAAGGCACCAGCCCGATGCGTGTGCATCGCATTCGTCAGATTCAGAGTTACCTGCGCGACAAAGAGATGACAAACAAACTCGTCAACGTTGTTGCACCCCGGTACACAGAGCGCAACGGTGGCTATCTTCGAATTTTGAAGCTTGGCCCACGCCACGGCGACAATGCGCCAATGGCGCGCATCGAACTTATCTAGTTCGAAAAACAGAAGCATCTATGATGCGTCGAGCACGATTCGTCGTCGCATACAACGGCGCGAAGTTTCATGGTTTTGCGATTAATCCAGGTGTTGAGACCATTGCCGGCACGCTCGGCGGGGCTTTGCAGCAAATCTTTCAACGACCTGTAGCCGTAGTCTCAGCAGGTCGAACCGACACGGGCGTGCATGCTCGAGGTCAAGTAGTTAGTTGTGATCTGCGTGATGATGTTGATCTAACGCTTTTGCAAAAGCAATTGAACTCGATGTGTGGGCCAGAAATTGTAATTCGACACGCATCTTGGGCGAGCAGCGACTTTCATGCGAGGTTCTCGGCAATATGGCGGCACTATCAATACACGATCTATAACGCCGAGTACCCCGACCCGTTTTTGGTTGCCAATACGTGGCATATAGTTGCGCCAATTAATTTACGGGCGCTGCAGTTGGCTTGTGATCCAATTATCGGAACACATGATTTCTCGGCGTTTTGTCGTCGCCCAAAGCCCGATCTTGAGCCCGATCTCGAAGGCCCGGAAATCGACGAGTCTGTAGTCCGCGAAGTTTCGTTAAAGAGATGTGTGATGCAGGCGACTTGGCGCACCAAGGGCGACGGCAAATTTACTTTTGACATCAGGGCGAATGCTTTTTGTCACCAGATGGTCAGGTCTTTGGTTGGCACTTTTATCGACATCGGTGTCGGCAAGCGACCGAGCAGCGACATGATGATTTTGATTCGCTCGGGCGACAGGGCAGAGGCCTCGCAATTGGCACCGCCACAAGGCTTGTGTTTAGTTGAAGTTGGATATCCAGATACTGGAATTGCTCTCTAAGGCCCATATTTTTGTAGGGCCGATTGTTATTTGGCTGGTTTTGGCCCTATCATTATGAAGCCGTTTAAACGAGTGTGTAGAGCCCTCTGGCGGTTGCTAATTCTAGGTTTCAAGGACTTTTTATGCGTACATATTCTGCAAAACCAGCCGACGTTAAGCGCGCTTGGCATTTGATCGATGCCGAAGGACTCGTGCTCGGTCGTCTTTGTACAGAGACTGCAACTTTGCTTCGTGGAAAACACAAACCGATGTACACACCAAGCATGGACACTGGTGATCATGTCGTAATTATCAACGCATCAAAAATAGTTCTTACTTCTGGTAAAGCAGATCGCGAAATGGTCTATGACTACTCCGGTTATCCAGGTGGTCTTAAATCAGAAACATATGCAAATCTTTTGGATCGCAAACCTGGTGATGCAATCCGTCGTTCAATTCGTGGAATGTTGCCAAAGGGAACTCTCGGTCGCGAGATGTTGAGCAAGTTGCAGGTTTATCCAGGTGCAGAACATCCGCACGCAGCGCAATCACCAAAAGTGCTTGAGCTTCCACACGCCAAGGCTCGCTGAGCCGAGCATTAGAGAAAAGAGACATACTCGTGGGAACAAAGCCACTCACTCAAACAACAGGACGACGCAAGCATGCAATTTGTCGCGCTCGTTTGCGACCAGGGACCGGCATCGTAACGATTAACGATCGAGTGTTCGAAGAATATTTTCCATCAGAAGTGCAGCGCAACTCTTCAACCGAAGCATTGCGGGTTGCCAACATGATCGGCGCTTACGACATCGATGCCGACATCATTGGCGGAGGCATCGCCGGACAATCTGGTGCATTGCGCATGGCGATCGCCCGAGCGATTGTTGAACTTGATCCAGAACAACGACTTGCGTTGAAAAAGGCCGGATTGTTGACACGCGACTCGCGTCGTAAAGAGAGCAAGAAGTACGGTCTCAAAAAGGCGCGCAAGGCGCCGCAGTACACCAAGCGTTAATTCGCTTTTCAAACAGCATGGGTTGTGCCGTGCTGGCAAATCGAGTTTTAGTTATTCGTGCTAGAAACAGCAGGTAATTAAATGTTGAAATTTGGAACCGACGGGGTTCGTGGAGAATTCGGCACCGAACTAACGACAAGTTATGTAGCCGCACTTGCTCGAGCAGCAGCAAAAGTTTTGCAATGCAAACTCGTGGTCATCGGTCGTGACACTCGTGAATCTGGCTCGGTGCTTGAAGCGGCGATTGCTCGGTCGTTGAGCAGTCTTGGTATTGAAGTTCACCTGATGGGTGTAGCCCCAACTCCGGCAATTGCTTTCGCTGCAGCATCTAGCGATGTGGTGTCTTTGGCAATTACTGCTTCGCACAACCCCTATTCAGATAACGGTGTGAAAATATTCGGTCGGGGTGGACGCAAACTCACCGACGAACAAGAGTCACAGATCGAAAGTGAACTTGCCCGCGAGATGAGTCGTGAAGAGATAACGACATCTTCAAAAAGTCAGGCAATATCTAATCCAGAATATTTAGAGCGATATCGTGCTGCGTTGGTCGCAAGTGCGCCAAAAAATGCATTGGCCAAACTACACATCGCCTTAGATTGCGCCAACGGCGCAATGAGCGAAGTTGCTTCGGCCTTACTTGTTGCACTTGGCGCAAAAGTATCTGTTATTCATAGTTCACCGAACGGAAAGAATATTAATCATCAGTGCGGGGCAACGAACCCGGGCGAGTTAAGAGAATTTGTCAAAAAAATTCAGGCCGATCTGGGTATCGCATTTGACGGTGATGGTGATCGTCTGATTGCAATAGATGACTCGGGGTCGATAGTTGATGGCGATCATTTGATTGCGATAAGTGCCCAAGAGATGAAGCGCAATGGCACTTTGCGAAATAACAAGGTCGCCGTAACCGTGATGACGAATATTGGCTTTCATCAAGCGATGAAACAATCTGCAATTGAAGTGGTTACGACGCCGGTCGGTGACCGGTCGGTATTGATTGCGATTCAAGAAAATGACCTCTCACTTGGCGGCGAACAGAGCGGACACATTATTTACCACGATCTGGCAACAACCGGTGATGGCTTGCTAGCGGCGATTCGTTTAGCAGTGTTGATCGCGAATTCTTCACAGGTGTTCAGCAAGATTGCAAGTAACGCGATGACGAGTTTTCCGCAGGTGTTAAAAAATATTCGTGTGGCCAAACTGGCCGAAGATGTCGCTCAAATTTTCGCCGCCGAAATCGCGACCGCAGAAAAAATTCTGGCAGATGATGGTCGAGTGCTGGTGCGCTCGAGTGGCACCGAGCCGGTTGTGCGTGTGATGGTCGAAGCGCGCGAACATGACATTGCAGAATCTGTCGCAGCCACGCTTGTTGCGGCGATTACTGCCCGACTGGGTTAATCGCGAAAGTAGACTAGACACCATGTGCGGAATTATCTGCGTGCTCAGTCGTCCGACGCGACGCGCAACGCCCACCTCTAAAGAGATTCTTGAACTCTTAGACCGAGCAGTCAATCAGGGCGCCGAAAATAAAATTGATGTGCTTGCAAAACTTGTCACACAAGCCGATGAATTATTGCGGGGCGATGCAGGTCAGTTTTGCTTGGCAGATAACCATCAACTAGTCGCTGCTATGACTTCGCGACTCGATCAACTAGACGCGGTTGTCGCAGGCTTCGAACAAACAATCGAGCACTCCGCCGAGGTTCAAACAGCGACATCAGAACTCGCATTGCAACAGATCATTAGTGCCAAAGATGCGCTCTGGGAGTTGCGAAATGATCGAATTCGCACGGCGCGCCTCGTCGATGCACTCGCTGGGCAAGGTGCATCAAACGCAGCCCGAAGTGGATATTTTTCGATTCAACAAGCATTCTCGGGCTTGGATCGCCTCGAGGTTCGCGGCCGAGATTCGGCAGGCGTGCATGTTTTAGTTTGGGGACATGGATTGAAAGCCGACGATAAAAACGTCAAGACTTTGATCGCCAACCGAAGCGATGACTCATTATTTATGTCGGGTGCAGTTCGGGTAACGGCAAATGCGTGGTCGTTCGTCTACAAAGCCGCTGCAGAGATTGGCGAACTTGGCGACAACACCAGGGTGATGCGCAACGCAGTAATGGCAGATGATTTGTTGCGTCTATGCATCTCACAGCCAAACTCGCAAGTCGCCGTTTTGGCGCACACGCGGTGGGCAAGTGTTGGAATCATTTCAGAACCAAATGCTCACCCTGTAAACAGCGAAGAACTTGAGCGCAAAAACAGCGACGCATATTTGGTTGCCGCCTTGAATGGTGATGTTGATAATCATGCTGATCTTCGGGCCGTGAATAGTCTTCGCATCGCCGGGCCAATCACTACCGACGCCAAAGTTATTCCAGCGTTGGTTGCACGGCGCTTGACAACAACTGCTTCATTGAGCGATGCGTTTCGAGAAACAGTCGCGAAATTTGATGGGTCAGTTGCGATCGCAGTTGCCAGTGCCGCTGAACCTGACAAACTTTTGCTCGCTCTACATGGCAGTGGACAAGGACTCAGTATTGGTCTTGCCGAAGACCGTTTTATAGTTGCCAGCGAACCATATGGAGTCGTTGAAGAGACACTGAAATATGTGCGCATGGATGGTGAGGCTCTTGGTGACCCAGATAATCCGTCAAGTCGTGGGCAGGTCGCAACATTGTCGGTTGCCAACGCCGGAGAACTGAATGGAATCGTCTTACAGTCTTATGATGGGAGCAAAATTTCTCTCAGTGAAAGCGATATTCATACAGCCGAAATTACTACTCGTGATATAAATCGCGGCGAACACAAACACTTTTTATCCAAGGAAATCGCCGAAGCGCCACAGAGTTTTCGAAAAACGCTGCGTGGCAGAATCATTGAAAAAAATGGTTTGTTGGTTGCCGAACTAGGCGAAGCAGTTCTTCCGAAATCTGTGCGCGATCGGCTCGCATCTGGTGAGATCACAAAAGTTCGCGTGATCGGTCAAGGCACTGCGGCTATCGCTGGCCAGGCACTGGCACGACTTCTCAAACAACTTGTAGATATTCACTTGAATATTGAGGCGCTGCCGGCCAGTGAACTTTCTGGTTTTGAATTGACCCTCGATATGAGCGACACATTGGTGGTCGCGATCAGCCAAAGTGGAACGACGACAGATACGAATCGCACCGTCGATCTTGCTCGCGCGCGTGGTGCAAGTGTTTTGGCAATCGTCAATCGTCGTGGCACTGAACTATCAGTTAAGGCTGATGGTGTGATGTACACATCTGATGGTCGCGATGTTGAGATGAGTGTTGCCAGCACCAAAGCGTTCTATTCGCAAGTTGCCGCAGGCGCCCTCTATGCATGTGCGCTTTCGAGTGCTGCGGGCAAATCGAGTGATAAGGCTCGACACACCTTGCTCGCAGGGCTTCGAACCATCCCAGATGCATTGGTTGAAGTTCTTGAAACTCGTCCGGCAATCGCGGCCGCGGCCAAACAGTTTGCGTCTTCGCGTCGCTATTGGACGGTCGTCGGCAATGGAATGAACACGATTGCGGCGCAAGAGATTCGAATTAAGTTATCTGAACTCTGTTATAAATCAATTTCAAGCGACACCACCGAAGATAAAAAGCACATCGATCTTTCGTGCGAACCGTTGATTTTTGTTTGTGCTACTGGTCTACTCGAAGGCACTGCATCAGATGTTGCAAAAGAGATTGCGATCTACCGGGCTCACAAAGCGTTACCGATTGTTGTTGCTACTGCTGGTCAACATCGATTTGATGCAGCGGCAGCAGTATTGCTTGTGCCAAATGTTGAAACAAGCCTGTCATTTATTTTGAGCGTGATGGTCGGACACTTGTTTGGTTATGAAGCGGCATTAGCCATTGATGCACTTGCTCGCCCGTTGCGCGAAGCGCGTGAGGTCATAGAACATGCTGTCGAAAGGGGTGGCGACGCGAATGTGTTGCTGACCAAGATTCGTGCTTTGTTGTCTGTGCCAGCAACTCGGTTTACTGATGCTCTGGCAACAGGCAACTACGACGGCAACCTCGAAGCAAGCACCGCAGTGCGAATCGTGACAATGTTGCGCGACACACTCTCGAGTGATCCAGTTCAGGCATACCAGCAAACATCAGGCAAGATCGCTTCACCCGAATTACTTGTCGACGATTTAACGAGCGCCTTGACTCGTGGTGTAGACGAACTCACTCGCCCAGTCGATGCAATTAAACATCAGGCAAAAACCGTAACCGTCGGAATTTCACGCAGCGACGAAGGCTTGTTTGATCGGCCTTTGGTTAAAGCCTTGTTCGAGGCTGGCGTTGCACGAGAACGACTTTCATACAGTGTCTTAAAAATCGTTGCCGACCTTGACGCTGCCGTAAGTTCAGTGACCGGCTTTACTCGATACGCCATAGAAGGCGATGTGACTGGCACTTCGGGCACGATCACAATTGTTGATCGCGGCGGAATGTCGAAGAATCTTGCTTCTCGCGTCGACCGCAATGCACAACTAGTCGGTACCAAGCGTCGAGTTGCAAGTGAACAAGAAGTTCTAGTCGTTCGTGGTCGCAGCGATAATCGCACCGTGATAATGATCCCTGAAACAAAAGG
>CAXNFV010000008.1:0-11505 GCA_964201675.1 Ilumatobacteraceae bacterium
GTAGAGAACTCGATTGGCAATCGGCTCAGGTGCAAACCAAATATCGATCGACCGTTTTGGCCGCGTGGCGATGCCCGCTTCTTGTTCGAGAAGCCAAAGTTCGGTTTCAAGGGCAAAATGACCGATTCGGTCGCTGCGCATCACCCCAACTCGCACCAAAAGAACTGGGCGACAGATACGAATGAGTAAGACAAACAACAGCGCAAACGGCATAGAAAGCGCTATCCGAATTAGTCGGCTGAGTCGGCGATACATGTTTGACTTCAAAGTTTTAAGCCGTCCAATGAGGGTTTGCGCGAAGAAACTCTGTGCCGATTAGAGGTTTGTGACCGCTTACACGGCTCTGAATACCTGCCGGTGAAAGTTGGTCATATAGTGACCAAAACTTTTGCTGCAACAACTCTGCCTCGTTGGTTGTCTGCCAATTGCCATTTTTGCGCGCGAGTACTTCTTGGGTCGCAAGTGTTATCTCTTGTGGTGTATTTTCAACAAGTTTTAGACCTGCGCGTTGATATTCGTAACTGCTGGTGCATGATCCAAGCGCATTTTTTGACGCCACAATTTCGCTGAACGACATAAACCGAGCCTCGCGGTCAATCCAATATTGTTTTGGGATTATCAAATCCTGCGGGCCATACTTGCCGAAATTAGCGATCGGAATGTAATTAGTCAAAACTCTTGGCACACGAAAAATTTCTGGGATTGAATCAAGCCCCAGGACTGTCGAGATGAAAATTTCACAGTTTGCCGAGAGATACACATCCAAAAAATCAGTTCGCATGCCATTTGACGCGTAGTCAAATACCCCGGGTTTGTCCACCCCAAAGGGACGCTCAACTTTGGCACCCATTCTGAAGACAAGATAACCATCAGATGCGAGTTTCTCGGCAATATTTTGAAAATTGCTTATGTCATTGTTTCGATAATCATCATGGGCTAGATCGCGATTCTCAAACTGGTCTCGCTTATACGACGAGTCACGAACCGTCACGCACACAAACTTCTGGCCGGCGACATGTCTAACAGAATCAAGAAAATCTTCACCTTGTTTTGACTCTGATTTTGAAAATTGAATATGTGGCTGCATCTTGCCGTATAGACCGTAGGCATCGCGATCGTGATGCGAAATTGAGAATTTGGGCCCGCCGGGTAGTCTTCGCGAAATGGCATCGGCGTATCTAATTATCGGTGAATTTGAAATTTTGATTACTCGCGACCACATTGCGTCTAGTTGTTTGTTGGCCACTGCATAATCTGGGTTTCGATACCAAATTTCGATTGTATTTTTCGAGTCGCCATGAATTTTGGCCTCTTTCTCGCACAAATAAATTTCTACATTTGATGCGTAGTGCCCGATTTCGTGACTCGGTAGCCGGCCAAATTTATAGTTGCGAAATGGAGACGCGACTCGAATCGCAATAGCAATGACTAATCCCGAAATTAAATAAAATAACTTGAAGAGATACTTCATGATTTAAGAAATGATTGATGATTGTCAAGAAAACTCTGCGCGATCGGTAGTCCCCCGACCGCACCTTCGCTAAGCCGAATGTTCTGTGCGTTGGCTTGTTGCTCGGTCATATCCCAATTATTTTTGTCAAATCTTGCAAACATTTCAACTGCCGCATCAACTAAATCTTGTGGTGAGTTGTTTATGACTTCAAATTCAATGTTTTCGTGAACTGTCGATTCGCACCAAGGAATAGGGGTTCGCAGTGCCTGTTGTAACGACATTGGAATCTTTTCGCTTTTGATCTTGTAAAGTTTTGGCACCATAAATGATTTTTCAAAAAATGAACAGTGCCCAAATGAAGAATAGTTAGTTCTAATCACGGGTGTGCCAAAGCACATTGGCGCTTCTGAACCCCCAGAATTTGTAGCGATAGAAAACTTGGCCTTTGCCCATAAAAACACATCCATCCAGTCAACTCGCTCGACTGCGTGTGCATAATCAATGACATTTTGCATCTTGGGCAGTGGGGTCATCAACGGACTTCCCATTCGAATTACCCATCCACCACGACTTACGATCTCGCGGATCATCGGAAAATACGTCGTAATGTCGGCATTTTGCAGGCGTGCGTGCGCTCGATGGTCGCCTTCTCGTACATGAGCAACTACAAACCACGCATCGTACGGAAGTCCCCAACGCTTGAGAATCTTCCGACCGCGAGCCTCAATAGAGTCAGAAATTTTAATAACTGGCTCTCGGTTCTCGTTGCTCCAGGCTTGGTTGGCAATATCGATTGCCGACCACTGGTCAACGATTTTTGTCTTTAGTCGATAAACCGGCACTTGGTCAACGATCGAGTCAAACTTTTGTGTGAATTTTTCAATCAGTTTGATGTCACTTTTGATATTCAACATCTTCGGAAGAAAAAGTTTGAGTAGTGCACTGTTGGATGAATATTGAGAATCGTAGAGCAAAACTCTTTGCTCATCGGAAAGCAAATCAAGTTCTTTGAGTTTTACCACCGTGTCAAGCAAAGCGATATGACCAAGTGGTCCGGTCCATCCGCTACCAAGAAACCGCACTCGTGTTCTGTCTAATGACTGCTCTTGGGCGAGTTGCTGCATCAACTGATCTGCATCGGCTGAAACCGAGAGATATTCAGCCCATTCACCACGAAGAAAGTGAGTCTGTGCGTGCGACTGTTTTAAATCAAGTGATTTTGGTAGCAGTTCTGCATCTCGACGATACCTTTCAAGTGCTTCTGCCGTTTTATTCTCTTTTACCAATGCTCTAATTGGGTTCAAAATTTCGGCAACTTTACTGGCCATCAACGACTCTGTTTCATCAAAGTCGATGTTTTGATTTATGGTGCGAGAAAAATCAGGTGATATCTTGTGGAGCTTTTTCAAAAAACGTCGCTTTTGAAAACTTAAAGAAGAAATGACCGTCAGTATCGCCCTTAATTTTGAAAACTTTTTTACAAATGACAAAAAGTTGCCGTGGCGCAATTGAAACAACTGGCGCTTAATTTTTTTAATCAACATTTGCGATCTCTTGAGCACGTTGATAACTCTCTGGAGTACCGATATCAATATAGATCTTGTCAGTCTCGACAACATATATGCGTTTAAGTAGTTTGGGTATCACTTGAGTACTGAAGTCATGCTCAGTCGTCACGCTTGCGACTAATTCACTCGAAAGGATGTAAAGCGCCGCATTTGCAAGGTTGCCGTGATTCTCGGGTGACTTTTCATACATTTTTTGCAAAATGTTTTGTGAGTCAAGTTCAAGAATTCCGCAAGTCTGTGGCGTATCGGTTCGAAAAGCGAGCATGGTCATCAAACAACTTTTTGGTCGTTGGCCGTGAAGTTCAATTAACTGAGATAGATCGGCTTCTGAATAGTTATCGGCGTGAATAAATATTCCATCTTCACCCTGAAAAAAATCTCGGTTCGTAACTAGTGTTCCTGCTGTACCGAGTAACTCTTGTTCAAAAACTGTTTCAACTTGTTCGCGATATACAGATTTCGCAATATGGTCTTCGACCAACTCATGTTTGTAGTGAAGGTTTACAAGAATACTTTCAACGCCAGCTTGTAATAAAGATTCAATCCAAATATCTTAGAGTGGCTTGCCTTTGATCGGTACCAAACATTTTGGAACGGTGTCGGTGAGTGGCCTAAGTCGAGTTCCGAGTCCGGCGGCAAGTAGTACCGCTCTCACTCCGCCAACTCGTGCAGAAGTTCGCTTTGAGTGATCGGTGTGTTGCCAACTCGACCAACTTGAATTGCCGCTGCCAGCGAGCCGAGCAACCCTGACTCCCACATATTTGCGCCAACCGTCATCGCCAGCGAAGTCGCGACCAGCATGCAGTCGCCAGCACCTGCAACATCGTGCGGCGCCGAATTGAGCGCCGGAATTTGATCGGTCTCCCAGTCTTTGCCCCATCGGCCGTGCAATAAAACCCCTTGTTCGCCAAGTTTTAAGGTGACACTTTTTGCCTCAGCGCTCAAACAGACCAATTGTGCAATCACGACGAGACCATCTTCGGTATTTCGCAGAGCCAATCTGGCTTCGCGCTCGGTCGGGGTTATCAAGTCTGCGCTTTTAAATCTTGAGATATCACCGATTTGCGATGAAGATTGGCTGTCTGCGACTATTCGCATCTGGTTTTTAGTAGCGATCTCGACAAGTTGATCGACCACATTTTGATGCAGGCATCCATAATTAAAATCCGAGAAAATTAGCAGATCGGCATTTTCGCATGCTTTTTTGACACTCGTAACCAAGTTCTTTTGTATCGGCTCATCAACCGATCGCTGTACAAGATGACTGACACGCAACAGAGTTTTACCGCGACTGCGAAAGCGTTGCTTAAGAGTTGTCGGTCTTGCCTCATCAACTATGAGTTCGTGTTGAACATTGAATTTGGTAAGTTCGTCGCGGCAAAACTGGGCAGATTCATCGTTGCCAACAACTGAGAAATACTTTACTTTGGCGCCAAGAGACGCGGCATGGGCAGCAACAATCGCCGCCCCGCCAATAAATTTCTTGCTCGAAATCGGGGTAACAACAATGGTTGGGTCTTCTTCCGACATTCCAAGTGGATCACAAGAGATATATTCGTCGACGATTGTGTCGCCAATCACCACGACTTGCATATCTTTCATCTTTGAAAGCAACAACGATAAAGATGTTTTGGTCACCCCGCGACGCGCCATGAAATCGGTTGGCAAAGTAATTGTCTTTGGCTCTTGAATTGCCATCTCGCGGCGAATCAGATCGAGCGAGGTAAACACAACATCACCCGAACTGAACAACAATTTTCCGCCATAACTGTCTACGGCTTCCTGCTCCGGATTGTCCTTAGTTTTGTGTTCCTTGCCTTTGACGACTCGTGCTGGCTTAATTTTGCGGATTGCGTCATTCACCGAATCATCAATCAAAAAAGCTTCGTCTACAATCGCGTGCATTTTGACGGCCTCTAAGCGAAACTCTTGAGGCACATGCGCCGAAACCCCAGCCACACGATCACTAAGAACACCGACAATAAGTCTTTCGCCACTATCTTTGGCGAATTTAAGCAAACGCAAGTGCCCTGGATGAAGAACATTGAAAGTGCCCGAGACAAAAACTGTGCCATTCCTCATGATTTGGTAATTTTCTCCATTATTTGATGGACAGATTGCAAAGACGGCATCGGCTTGATCGACGGGAACACACTTGATTCTAGCGACGAATGTGCGATTGCTTTATCGCCAACGTCTTGTGCCATTTGGCGAACCACATTGGATACTGGCGAGTTGGCATAATTTGCAATGACACAAGCCAACTCAAAAAAAGATATCTCATCTGACGCTGAGAATTGAACTACCGGGTCACATTCGCCCAAGAGCACGTGTTCAATGACGTCAACGGCCGTGTCAACGGTGATCGGACTAATCGCCATGTCAATAAACGCTGAAATTTTTTCGTTACTTGAGAGTTTGTTAAACCAGTCCACTATTAACTCTGTATGTTCGGAAATCACTTTCGAAAATCGCACGATTTTTACTGAGTCGCCAAGCGACAGTAACTCTGTTTCGGCTTGTGATTTTTGCCGACCATATTCGGTCGTCGGGCTGTAGGCGGACCCGATTTTTGTTAACTCGGTTGAGCCATCAAAGACTCGATTACTTGAGATCAAAATAATTTTAGAAGAACTAATTGAAAGCAGCTCTCTGGCGATCGCAACTTGAGCATCAACATTTACCAATGATGTGGCATCTGGGTTGACTCGACAGGCCCTAATTGAACTTACTCCAGCCGACAGAACTACTGCGTCAAATTTTCCGGCGTTGCGAATTGTTTGTGCCGACTCTGAAATATTCTCTAAATCAAGCAACAACGCCGAGTCATCGCGTATAGACGACTTGCGAGAGGTGATGACTACTTCATGAGCATTTTTCGCCAGCGACTTTTGCAGACATGAGCCAATGATTCCCGTGCCACCGATGATTAAAACTCTCACTGAATATCTCCGATTGTGCACCACTCGGTGTCACTATCTGAGAACGGTCCACTCTGCACCTCAATGAACACGGCCGAATCTGTGATTGTTCGAATCGTGCGAAAGACTCGAGCCGGAACTCTTATTGAACTTGGTGACGAGGGCTGATCGGCGCGGCGCTCAACATGGTGCACAATGTCGCCGACACTGCCACCATGGTGCAAAGTAATTTCTAAGGCTCCGCGCATCATGTGATACGAAACTGACGAATCATTATTTTGGCGTAATGGTCCTGTGCTAATTGGTACGGCATGAATCATCAGCATTTCTTGAATCACTTGTGACTGACTGTGATGCATGCAGAGCCGCGCAGTTTGCTGTCCATTTCCGACGCTAAATGCACCAAGAAACGAGATCAACGCTTCTGTTGCGCCTACTGTTTCAGATTTAGCAAAGAAAACTCGGGCATTGATTTTATTCAAATCAAAACTTTTCACGAACGATTGTTCAAGTTTTTCTAAACTTCCGGGATTAATTCTCTCGACTTGTCCAACGATTTGATTCATCGCGACAGCAATTGACTGATCAATATCTTTCTGCCATAAGGTCTCGACAGATACCCATTCGAGAGGTAATTTGGGCGAGCCTGAGTTATCAACCGAGCATGACACGTAATCGGTTTTTGGCAGATCAGTACTTGTAAGCAAACTAAAAGTGTTGGTTTGCGAAACTCGGGTTATTGAATGATTTTTCATCCAGTTCTCAATTTGAGTTTGTGAAAAGTTGTTTTCAACTCTTGGCAAGGCAAGCAAGTTTTTAGACGAGCCACTTCTTCGTAAAACATGTTCGACCAAAATGCGGCCAGATTTATCGGTTGTTAAAACAAACATTGACTACTCAAAGTATATGAATTCGTAGTCACCCGTATAGCCAGTCTTTTCAAACATCCAAAGCCACTCATCTAAATCAAAGAATGTTTCGCAGGTCAACGCCCAACACTGCAAATTAAATTGCTCTAGTTCAGTGCGATAACTCTCAGAAGTCACATAATGCGACTTGCCAATACGTTGAATTTCACGCAAACAATTTTCTAGATCAAATGCACGCAAGTTGTGCAACAGAGTCAACGAGATAACTAGATCAAACTCTTTGTCCTGCCATTTGAATTCACCCCGCGCATCATGAATTTGCACATGCGGCTTCACAAGATCGGTCGTATGACTTAAACCGTGCGCCGAAATGTCAGTGCCGACTACTTGCAACTCTGGCTCAAGCAGCAAAAGTTCGTGTAGTAAAAAACCTTTTCCGCAACCTAAATCTAAAATCTTTGAACCGGGTTTCAAGTTGTAAGTATCAATCAGACTTTGGGCAACCGGGGTCCAATAGCCTGCTCGGTAGTTGTAGCCGCCATATCCATAGCGACGATCACCATCCCAATAGTCGGCACCATATTCTTTGGCCTTGAGCATGCAGTGAACTTTGTCGTCGTTCATTCGCGCGAGATAGTCGCGCTTTGTTGACTTATGTAAAGGCGTTACAAATTCGCGCCAAACACCCATTGTTTAAACTTCAACTTTTGTAATACAGTTATCAAGAGTTGTCTTGACCAATAGACATTGCTCAACTGAATCGATATCTTTTCGCTTCGTAATCGACATGCCTTCGACGGCAAAATGCAATGACTTGCCAGATTCGAGCGCGCGCGTATAAACCGAGTTTCGCTGTTTTGCTTGAGTTGGCAATTGATACAGACTGTAAAACACGACCCCGTCAACGCTATCTAAATCGTCCAATACTGACTCTAAAATCATGAACGAATCAGGCATGGCGTACTCAGTTGCCGCAAGCAATAGTTCAAAACCTTTTTTACTGCAATAGTCACGCAAAATAATATTTTGCACATGTTGCGGTGCCCTCTCGCCCATAAACGGGCGAGCAAAAATGTAGCCTCGCAATTTTTTCACGAAATTTTTGGAAGCTCGTAGGCCATGCCACGGCGAGATGCGGGGCGTAAAGTGATCGGCTCAAAAAATTCTCCAGGCTTCTTATCGCCATAGGGCGTGAATACCCCCTTGAACCGGCAATTCATCGACCAACGAGTTTCAGTTTCTTCGTTTAAACGATTGCCATGTGGAAGCGACTGATCGAAAACTAATACTTGTCCACTTTTAACCTCAAGCCACTTAACTTCTGTTTTAATTGAGTCAAAAATAGACTCGCTGCTGCTTCCGCCTCGCTTGCTGAAGTCATCTGAAAATTTTGCAGACTCAAGTGGAGGTAGCAGGTACATCGCTTTTGTCCCAAAGCAATTGACTAGCGGCAACCAGACCACAACTTCGAACGGTGAGTCTCCGGACCATGTGTCTGCATGCACCGGCAACAGTGAACTCGTATCATTTGGCATTTGAATGCTCAAGTTGATGCGTTGCTGCATTGCAAGTTCGTTGCCAACAATTGCTTCTAAATATGGTTTCGCTAATCGAAAGTACATTAAACGAAATTCAGGAAGTGCGTTCAATCCCTGTATAACTTTTAATCTGAAATCGTTAAGTTTTGAAGGTTCAACAAGTGTGTGAATCTCGTTCAAAAACTTTTCGCTATCGGTTGGCCGCTCAATATTCAGGGCATCTGCCGCCACGCTGGCTGCACTTTGCTGAATCCATTTATAGGCTTCGGCGTCTGCGTTTGGTCTGATTATGTAACCAAGGTCTAAATATTCTTTGGCAATTGCGAGATCTTCGTCTGAAGTAAAAACCACAACTAGCCTCCGAGCTTTTTCATCATCGCACCTACCAAGGTATCCGACGTGATTCCCCAATGCTTCAACAGCGAATTTTGACTGCCATACTCAGTTGCAAATTTGTCAGGTATACCTACTCGTGCAATCTTTGGTAGCAATTCTGGACGAAGGTCACTGCATGTTTCGAGCAGTGCCGAACCCAGACCACCGTTAATGATGTGTTCTTCGACTGTGACAACAGCCTTCACATTTTCAATCGCCGAGATAACGCCAATGGCATCAAACGGCTTAATCGTGTGCATATGAACTACACCGACATTGACGCCGTCGCGTTTTAATAGATCTGCGGTTTCCAAAGCGAGTTGTGTCATCACGCCGGTCGTGACAAACATACCATCAGTGCCACTTCGCATCAAAATAGATTTGCCTAATTCGAAACCGTTTTTCTCTTCACTAACAATTTTGTCTCCACCTTTGCCGAGACGAATGTAAATCGGGTGTGGCCACTCGAGAGTCGACATCATTAAACGATTCATTTCGTCTGCGTCACAAGGGGCCACGACGGCCATATTCGGTAGTGCCCGCATAATTGCGATGTCTTCAATCGCCAAGTGCGTTGGCCCAAGTGGTGCATAAACTCCACCGCCACCGTTGGCAATTAAGCGAACCGGCAAATCATGAATACAAAGATCTACCGCTACTTGTTCATAACAACGCCGCGTCAGAAAAGTCGCAATGGTATTGACATACGGAATAAAACCTTCCATCGCCAGACCGGCTGCCATGCCGACGATATATTGCTCGCTAACACCTTCCATGAAAAACCTTTGCGGAAATTCGGTTTTCATTTTGTCGAGTACACCAGGCCCAAGGTCGGAGCCGACGAATACAACCCGTTCGTCTATTTTTGAGAGTTTGTAGACACAATCAAGGGCAGTTTTACGCATTTGAAATCACCGTTTTCAGTGTTGAATCAGAAAGAAAGAGTCTCATTACAGGCAGTCGTACATCTGTTGAATGTCGGTTTCGGTCATTCCAGATTTGTGATGCCACTCTGGGTTTCCCTCAGCGAACGGAAAACCCTTGCCCTTAATCGTGTGACAGATAATTGCTGATGGTGCACTATCAGAAAAAGGAAGCTTTTTAAAAATTGCCTCAAGTGCAGCGACATCGTGACCGTCAACTTCGTCGGTCGCAAAACCAAAACTCTTAAACTTGTCGACAAGTGGTTCAAGATCTAAAACTTCTGAAGTCTTGCCGTAACTCTGCAACTTGTTGTAATCCACCATCACAGTCAAGTTTGACAACTTGTGTTTTGCTGCCGCCATTCCCGCTTCCCAATTCGAACCTTCGTTTATTTCACCGTCACCGGTTAACACAAAAACTCGGCTTTTGCGTTTTTGTAAACGCATCGCAAGTGCAAGCCCAACTGCGATTGGTAAACCATGACCTAGTGCCCCAGTTGACGCTTCAACTCCCGGCACTTTGCCGCGCTCTGGATGACCACCGAGTCGCGATGTCGGGCGACAAAAACTCTCTAATTCGCTGACCGGAAAAAACCCTTTGTCCGCCAGAATTGCATAAAGAGCGAGACAACCGTGACCTTTACTTAAAACAAATCGATCGCGATCGGTCGACTCTGGATCTTTTGAATCATATTTGAGCACCGAGTCGTACAGCACTCGCAGAATTTCAGTCATCGACATTGACGACCCGAGGTGACCTCGACCGCCACCCCGCATTGCATCAATCACATATCGGCGCAATAATTTTGATCGGTCATCCATGGGCATTACAACACAGTCCGATCTGCATTCTTTAACATCAACGTTGCTTTCTCCAACTGCATTACCTGCGCTCCACGAACATCAGTTTGCATTCTACTCTGTGCGTTTAAACGGTTCTTTATTTTGTCGGTCCTGTATTCGTTCAACATAATCAATGCCCACCTAATTGCGTAAAGCGGGTAAAGAGCATTTAGTCGCACGCCAAAGTTTGGATCATCGGCGAAAAGCCTCTTGGCTTCACTGATCCAATATTGTTGCGCGTTTTCATCGAGAGACATTCCAGGATGCAGACAAACGTCAGCAGTCAGTTTGACCGGGTCATCCCAGCCGAAATATTCAAAATCAAAAAAAACAAGATCGCCTTGCGGCGTGGCGATTGCATTATGTAAACCAAAATCAGAGGGACTCAATGTCCAAAATCTTTGATCAAGATTTACGTCGTAATTACCAACCATTAAACGACGAGATCTCTCAATAGTTCTAACCAAAGTTGGTGAAACACTATTGTCGACGAAATCGCGCAGTGCCGAGTCTTTAACTGACTTGAGTGCAGCAAGTCGATTATTAATTTGAGTTTCTATCAGTGATGGGTTCAAACATGCTTCTGTTGCTAAGCCAAATACGCTCCCAGAACTGACTGCACGACTGGCTTGATTAAGACTTTGTATAAAACTTGCGGCCTGGCCAAGATGAACTTGGTTTTGCGGATCGGCTGGTGAGCCGTCGATCCACTCAATTAACGACCAATTAAGTTCTGCATCTGTTTGCACTGGTTTTGGAACTGGTAATTTATTATGTTGCAAAAATTTCAACGCCTGCCACTCAGCGTCACGACGCAAACGATTATCGACTGCTAGGTCAGGATAGACCTTGAGTGCAATTGACCCCTGGCTGGTCTCAACGCGAAAAATTTTGCTGTTACCACGACCTTCAACGCGTTGTGCGGATGAGCAATTCAACTCTGGGCAAACATGTTTGGCGCCAGCCAATATGACGTTTGCATCAATCTCACCGAACAGTTCGTCGCCGACTTCTC
>CAXNFV010000009.1:0-11307 GCA_964201675.1 Ilumatobacteraceae bacterium
GAAAGTTATTAACCCGGGTCGAAAAAATCACATGGGTAAACCTGTTGGTTACAAACTTGTGTCGGGGCATACGACATACCCGTTGGCGAAACCTGAGTCGATGATTGGTCGGCGCGCCGGTTTCATGTATCACCATTTGTGGGTGACGGCGAATCGCGCCGACGAGCGATATCCGGCGGGCGACTATCCGTATCAGCATGCGGGTGGGGCGGGTTTGCCTGAGTGGACGAGTACTGATCGAGAGATTGAGAACACTGACGTTGTGTTGTGGCATGTGTTTGGCACGAATCACATTCCGCGCACTGAAGATTGGCCTGTCATGCCAGTCGAGCGAACGGGGTTTCATTTGAAGCCGAGCGGTTTTTTTGCGCGCAGCCCTGCTATCGATGTTGCGCCCGCGCCGAAAGCCTGCCATTAGGCTCATGGTTCGCAAGTAAGCAGAGTTCATTCATATATATAAGTAATTAGGGCCAGTAGCTCAGTGGTTAGAGCAGGGGACTCATAATCCCTTGGTCGTAGGTTCGATCCCTACCTGGCCCACTTTTTGACATCATGGCTAAGTGCGCTAGTCTCGTTACACAAATCGCACACATCAAAGGGATGTGTGCAAAAGGGGAAAATAATGACAAAGCGCAAAGGACTAAAGTCTGCTGCTTTTGCCATTGCTGCGTTTGCACTCATCACGGGTGCATGCGGTGGCAGTGACACAGCAACAGAAGAGTCAGTAACTGAAGAGACAGCCGCAGCGGCTGCCGACCCATGTGAGGGTTCAGAGCTCAAGCTCGGACTTGCATTCGATACTGGTGGTCGTGGTGACGGAACATTTAACGACTCGGCCGCTCGAGGTGCAGAGCAAGCCGCATCTGAATTGTGCTACGTAGTTTCAGAGCTTGAAGCAACAACAGACGACGATCGTAAGCCAAACCTCGAGGCACTTGTAGCAGCTGGCAATAATCCAGTTATCGCAGTTGGCTTTGCGTTCGGTGGAGCAATTGAAGAAGTTGCTGCTGCTAACCCAAATGTAACTTTCGGTTGGGTAGACGGTTATCTTGACCTTCCAAACGTAAAGACACTTGGCTTCTCTGAGCAAGAAGGTTCTTTCCTTGTTGGTGCTGCTGCAGCGTTGAAGAGCGCAAGCGGAACAATTGGTTTCATCGGTGGTCAGGAAATTGACCTGATCAAGAGGTTCGAAGCCGGATACATCGCAGGTGCGAAGGCAGTCAATCCAGACATCAAAGTTGAATCAAAGTATCTCGGTGCCGCTGGAGACAATGCTGCATGGGGCTCACCTGATAAGGCCAAAGAAATCGCGATGAGCTGGTACAAAAAAGGTGCAGACATTGTCTACACCGCAGCCGGAGGCTCTGGCGCAGGAACAATTGAAGCTGCAGTTGAAGCTGGCGAAGGCAAGTGGGCAATCGGTGTTGACTCAGATCAGTACCTAACCGCCACTCCAGAGCAGCAAGCACGCATCTTGACATCAATGCTTAAGCGCGTTGACGTTTCAGTATTCCTCACTGCAAAAGCAGTTAAGGAAGGCGACATAACTGGTGGCTTCAAGATTTATGACCTCAAGAGTGACGGAGTTGGATACGCAACATCCGGTGGCCATGTCGATGACATTGCTGATCAACTTGAAGCATTTAAGGCAAAAATTGTAAGTGGAGAAATTGTCGTCCCGACAGCGCCATAATCAATTCTTAATAATTTAGATTAGTTGCGGAGGCTTGGGTCATTGACCCAAGCCTCCGTTTTATTTACTTGCGATTATTTTAAAAGTTGTAGATGTAATGAAATTGAAATACGAAGCCTTGTATGTCAGACTTAGGCGATGCGGTCGGGAAGTGTGAAACCAAACCAAAAGTCAACGATAGATAAATCTCCAGTTGTTGAACTCGCAAACATCAGCAAGAGTTTTCCTGGGGTTGTTGCAAATCGTGATATCTCGATGCGGATTGAGCGTGCCACGATCCACGCCATTGTTGGAGAAAACGGAGCCGGTAAGTCGACTCTGATGAAGATTCTTTACGGTCTTCATCAGCCCGATTCAGGGACAATTTCGATCAACGGAGTGTTGACACAATTTAAGTCGCCTAGCGAGGCGATAGCAGCCGGTATCGGCATGGTGCACCAGCATTTTATGTTGGCAGACAATTTAACAATTCTGGAAAACATCATTCTCGGCTATGAACCAACCAGTTATGGCGTGCTTTCATTAAGTGATGCACGCAAGCGAGTTAAAGAGTTGGCATCATCAATCGGGGTCGATCTTGATCCGGATCTGCCGATTTCAGAATTAGGAGTTGGGCAGAGGCAGCGAGTTGAGATATTGAAGGTTCTTTTTCGCGGTGCAGATATTTTGGTTTTAGATGAGCCCACGGCAGTTCTCGTACCTCAAGAGGTCGACGAACTATTTGTCAATCTCCGTAAGTTGGTGGCAAATGGAACGACGATTTTGTTTATTTCGCACAAACTTGACGAGGTGTTATCGATTTCTGATCAGATAACAGTGATTCGCCAGGGTTCAACAGTCGCAACTGTCGCACCTAATGCGGTGGATCGTTTGAAACTTGCCGAACTGATGGTTGGTTCTGATCTGCCAGGTCATGGAGAACGCGCGACCAAAATTGGCAAGAATATTCAATTGTCGGCGCGCGACCTAACTGTGATTGTCAAAAACCACAAGAATCCCGTTCAAAATGTATCGTTTGATATTTTTGAAAGTGAGATCGTAGGTATTGTCGGAGTTGACGGAAACGGTCAATTCGAACTTTGCGAGGCTCTGCTTGGATTGGTTGATATTCAAGGCACTGTAGAAATAGGCGGTATAGATGCGAGCAACTTAAATGTTCGCGAGCGACTTGATCAAGGACTCGCTTATATTCCTTTTGATCGGCACCGTGAAGGTTTGATGCTTTCTGCTTCGTTATGGGAGAACGCCCTATTAGGTCACGAAGTCTCGCTTTCTCGTGGTCCGATGATTGATTTTGATGCTGCAAAAAAGTCGTGCCGAGAAATAGTTGAACAGTTTGGTGTGACGACTCCAAACGAACTAGTGCCAGCGTTCGTGTTGTCGGGTGGTAATCAACAAAAACTTGTCGTGGGTCGCAATCTTGCCAAGGCACCCAAAGTGCTCATCGCAGCGCATCCCACTCGTGGCATAGATGTAGGCGCACAGGCGGCAGTCTGGGAAGAGATCCGCCGTTCGCGTGACGCTGGTATGTCGGTTTTGCTTGTGTCCGCAGATCTTGAAGAAGTTCTAGGTCTCTCCGACAGAATTCTCGTGATGTTCGACGGCAAGATTTCGGCAGAACTCGACCCGAAGAAGGCGACTCCCCAAATTCTCGGAAAGTATATGACGGGTGCTCAGTGAGTCAGCAATTTTCTGCGAATCGTAATTTCGACTCAATGCGCAAGTCGCTAAACACACTGGGCAGTTCTCTTGGCGCGATTGTTCTTGCCTTGGTTATTTGCGGTGTGCTTTTGCTGGTTACCGGCAAAGATCCTTTTGCGGCCTATGGCAAAATTCTAGAAACAGGACTAACTGGCGAGAAATTGCTTGAGATGTTGAAACGTGCGACGCCCCTGATCTTCAGTGCGATCGCGGTTGCGATTGGCTTCAAGATGAATCTGTTTAATATCGGTGTCGAAGGACAGTATTTATTTGCCGCGCTGATCGCGGCCGAAATGGGCACTCATGTTTCTTTGCCAGCACCTTTGCATGTGTTATTTATTTTGGTTGTGGCGATGGTGTCGGGTGCCGCCTGGGCGAGCATTGCGGCGATGTTAAAAATTACTCGTGGGATTAACGAAGTGATTTCAACTATCATGCTCAACTACATCGCCCTGTCATTTATTCAATGGATTTTCGAATCTTTCTTTCGCGATGATTCTGATGGTGGTTTAAACGTTAAAACCACTGAAATTGCCTCGAGTGGGCGCATGCCAGATTTGGTTGATAATCGACTTAACGGAATGTTCATTGTCGCATTATTTGTTGCTTTTCTGTATTGGGTTATCGTGTTTAGAAGTCGTTTTGGTTTTCAACTTCGGGCAAGTGGTCTCAACCCGATTGCGGCGCGCACCGCAGGCATACCAGCCAAGCGGATGATTTTATTTGCCCTTTTACTGTCAGGCGCAGTCGCGGGTCTGGTTGCGATGCCATCGGTGATCGGTGATGTTTATGCGTATGGGCCGTCATCGACTCCGACGCAATTTGGTTTCGCCGGAATCACGGTTGCTTTATTGGGTCGTAACCATCCGTTTGGAATAATCGTCGCTGCAATGTTGTTTGGATTTTTGGACTCAACATCAGCAGTTCTTCAGCTCTCTGAGATACCTAGTTCAATTGTCAAAGTTATTCAAGCGATCATTGTGCTCGTCGTAGTTATCGTCAACGAGGCATCGTCGAGGCGCTATAACCGAAAAATTGCTGAGCGAGCCGCTTTGGCGCTGAAAAGTCTGGATGTGAGTCGATGACAAATTCAAAAAATTTCAGACTATTAGTCGCGATATTTGGTGCATTGGCCATTATCTCGACCGTTCGTTTATGGACTGATCAAGATGGATTGACGTCATCAGGCACTATTGGCACAGCACTTCGTTTGACGGTTCCGATTCTTCTCGCAGGAATGGCCGGGCTTTGGGCTGAACGTTGCGGAGTTTTGAATATTGGCATCGAAGGCATGATGATCTTTGGAACATGGGCCGGTGCATGGGGAGCATGGCAGTTTGGTCCGTGGGTCGGATTGCTATTTGCAATTTTGGGTGGCATGTTTGGGGGTTTGGTGCATTCCATCGCCACGGTTCGTTTCAACATCGATCAAGTTATTTCAGGTGTTGTGATAAATCTTTTCGCCTTCTTCGGAGTGCGATACCTTAGCGAGCTCGTATACGTCGGCAAGAAAGGCGGAGGAATCAGCCAATCGCCTCCACAGAAGTGGGCGCTGCCGAGATTTGATCTGCCGATACTTTCAGGTGGTGAAATTGTTGGTTGGAAGTCGCCAGATTTCTTAGGGTGGTTGGAGTTGCGAAGATGGTTCATCATCGGCGATCTCGGCGGAATTGGTCGCGGCCTGACACACAATATTTCTTGGGCAACAGTGATTGCATTAGTAGTCGTTCCGGTGTCGACTTGGGTCTTGTGGCGCACACGCTTTGGCTTGCGCCTGAGGTCTTCGGGAGAGTCACCTGTTGCTGCTGAGAGTCTTGGAGTCGATGTGATTCGACTTCGATATTACGGGTTATTGATTAGTGGTGGTCTCGCCGGTCTAGCAGGTGGCACTCTTTCGATTGTCGCCTCGTCGTATTATCGCCAAGGTCAAACCGCGGGTCGTGGATTCATCGGACTCGCGACAATGATTTTTGGAAACTGGCGTCCAAGCGGAATCATGACTGGCGCCATGTTGTTTGGCTATGCCGAAGGCATCAAACTGGTGGCGTCAGACTCAATCACGGCTTTGTTCTTGTTTATCGCAGCCATCTCAGGAGTATTTCTTATCTACGCCATTATTCGACGCAAGCGAATACAGGTGTTGATCGCTCTGGTGGCTTTTTGTCTTTCGGCGCTTGCTTATCAAACCGTCGACACAGTTCCAGAATCGTTGACACAGTCTCTGCCGTATGTTGTGACGCTAATTGTTTTGGCTACTGCAAATCAACGATTGCGGCCCCCAGCAATGGCTGGCGTTCCATTTAGACGGGGCGAGCCACACTAAAACTTCCGGCGAGGTGTTATTTGCCCTTGGGGCGAAAACCGACGAGACCGTTTGTGAGTTCAAGTCTTGGGCCATTAATTAGGTCGATGCAATAAGGCACTGCAGGCATCACTGCGTCAAGACACTCGCTAATTGAGGATGGTTTGCCTGGCAAATTAATAATCAGCGCACCACCTCGAATGCCGGCTGTTTGTCGCGACAGAATTGCTGTCGGCACGACCCGAAGTGAAGTTGCACGCATGAGTTCGCCGAAGCCCGGCATCATTTTTGCACAGACTTGTTCTGTGGCTTCGGGTGTGATGTCTCGAACTGCTGGGCCCGTGCCACCAGTCGTCACGATTAGGCAGCAATTTTCATCGTCGGCTAGTTCGCACAATGCGGCAGCAATTAAGTCGATTTCGTCGGCAACAACTCGAGCAACTGGTTGCCACGTGTTTGAGAGATGTTTGGTGAAATATTCGTGAATCGCAGGGCCACCCAAATCTTTGTACACGCCAACCGAGGCACGATCTGAAACTGTGACAATGCCGATCTTGGCTGTTTTTGCGTGCGTTGTGTTGTCTGTGCTCATCGTGCGCAGTTACCAGAAAAGATTCTGAGGATCGTTGTATTTCTTTCCGAAAGTTGCTTTGCGGACGATTGATTTATAAATTTGTCGCCAGCCGAACCGAAAACCCGTTAGTGAGCGTGCAGTGAACGAGACGGCCTACAGGCGCTCAATCGAGGCGCGAAAACCACGCAACATAGCAGTTTCTGTCGCGCTCAGTATTAACGGTTCAATCGTCGCAGGAAACGTGCGGGTCTCAAATTTAAACGATTCGTAATCCATTTGATAAACAGCCTGTAGACGGTTGGCCGTGTGTTGGTCGCAAACTTGATCAAGTTTGATTCCAAAGCCAACATTGTGGCGCTCGAGCGAAAGCGAAGTATTGGCGCGGCGATTTACCTCGTCGACTAGAACTTGCATCTCAGTGGGTTGCTCGACGCGAGCGACCATGTTGTAGTTGAACTTATCGGCGTGCACGATATGCGACTGCGGCAAAAAATGATGGTCTTCCATAAACTCATTTGTCTGCTCAGAAAGCATCTTGGCGAACAAAGCAAAACTCTCGGTGATATTAATGCGACCGTCAACAATTTGATCTTTGCAGAGCTCTATTGCATTGTCTGGTGTGCCAGGAGCGCGAGAAAAGATGCGGTTCTCCCAAGCCGAGTAGGCCCGTGAAAGCGGGTCACGAGTCGCATAAACCCGCAACCAATCTGGTGAATGCAAAATCTCGTCAATCTGTTTTGCTTTCATGTCGATGAGTTTGGTCAGACCGCTGACACCGAGCTCGTGTATCGTTTGGGATCTTGCCATGTGCGGGCTGATTAATCGGTCGAGTCGCGACTGGTCGTATGAGCCACTGGCTTTGGCGAGCAACATTTTGATGCTGCTGCACGCAACTTTGGTTGTCGGGCAATACATAATTTTGAGACTCGGCGCTACCAAAATGAAGCCTGCGTAGGGTTTGAGCGGAAACTCTTTTTCGCTGATCACTGCGAGAAATCTACTTTCACAAGCCGGCTTTGACCAGCAATTTGGCCAAAATCATCGCCACGGACTCTTGCAAAGATTCTTTTGCTAATCCAACTATGACATCAGGAGATATCGGCGCTTCGTATGGGCTGTCGACGCCACTAAGGCCAGTCAATTGACCATTGCGAACTTTGGCGTAAAGACCTTTAGTGTCGCGGCGTTCGCACTCATCAATTGGTGTGGCCACATGCACTTCGATGAATCGCAGTTGCCGTTGCTCGTGAATCTTTCGAGCATGCTCGCGAGATGCGATGAACGGCGAGATGATCGGCACAATTGCGACGGTGCCCGAGTCTGCAAATAAACAAGCGACTTCAGCCATTCGACGGATATTCTCGGTGCGATCGTCGTCGCTGTAGCCAAGATCAGAGTTCAGGCCAAGGCGAACATTATCGGCATCCAAAATATATGCGAGGCGACTTGTGTTCAAAAGTTCGCGTGCAAGTTCGGTGGCGATTGTCGACTTTCCCGAACCTGAAAGCCCGGTGAGCCAAACCGTTGCGCCCACAAGTCCGTGCTTGTTCCAGCGTTGCGAGCGCGTTACTCCAGGCTCATGCCAAATTGCTTCACTCATATTTGTTCACGTCAAGATCTCGGCGAGAGCAACATGCCAGCGGCAACTGTTTGCCCTGATGATTCGTCAACGAGAATGAACGAACCAGTTGTGCGATTCTGGTGGTAATCATCAAAGAATAATGGGCTAGTCGTATGCAAAGTTACACGACCGATTTCATTGAATTTGAGATCGTTGATACCCATCTCACGATGTAGATTCGAAATATCTAGTCGATACAAAACGCTAGACACCTTGCCGCGTGCAAGTTTCGTCGTGTGTTTGACGGTATAAATCTTGTCAAGTTGCAGTGGTGCTGCGTCATCCATCCAACACAGCATCGCTTCAAGTTCTTGGGATGTTCTTGGGCGATTATTCGGCCGACATAACATGTCACCCCGCGTGATTGAAAGATCATCTTTCAACAACACAGTTACGGCTTGGCCAGGTTCGGCTTGTTCAACTGGTCCATCTGGCGAGTCGATTCCGGTGATTGTGCTGGTTAAGCCAGATGGCAAAACCATAATGTCATCGCCGACTCGCAACATGCCACCTGCGACGCGCCCTGCATATCCGCGATAGTCGGGTGTGTCAGCGCGTTGCGGTCGAATTACGTATTGCACCGGAAACCGGGTATCAATTCGGTTGTCGTCGCTGGCGATGTAGACATTTTCAAGATGATGCAACAGCGTCGGCCCTTCAAACCATGACATGTTCGCCGAACGGCTGACGACATTGTCGCCAGCGAGAGCACTGATCGGCAAAAATGTCACATCGCGCAAGTCAAGTCGTGAGGCGAAGGCTTCAAACTCTGCACGAATTTTATCAAAAATTGCCTGATCGTAATCAACGAGATCCATTTTGTTTACGCAGATCACGAGGTGAGGTACGCCGAGCAACGACACGAGCAAACTGTGCCGACGAGTTTGTTCAACGACACCAGTGCGCGCGTCAACCAGCACGATCGCCAAGTCTGCATTTGAAGCGCCGGTGATCATGTTTCGGGTGTACTGAATGTGTCCAGGGCAGTCGGCAATAATAAAACTGCGCTTTGGTGTCGCAAAATATCGGTATGCAACATCAATAGTGATGCCTTGTTCGCGTTCAGCGCGAAGGCCGTCTGTTAAAAGCGACAAATCAACATAGTCGTCGCCACGACGTTTACTGACGGCTTCAATATGTTCAAGTTGATCTTCGAAGATACTTTTTGAGTCGTATAGAAGGCGACCAATCAAAGTTGATTTGCCGTCGTCAACTGAGCCGACCGTTGCGAAATGTAGGCGCTCCACTAAAAGTATCCCGTTCGCTTGCGATCTTCCATTCCGGCTTCTGAGATTCTGTCGTCGGCTCGTGTCGCACCACGCTCGGTGATGCGTGCAACCGAAGTCTCGGCGATCACTTGGTCGATTGTTGTCGCCGACGATTCGATTGCTGCAGTGCAAGTTGCGTCGCCAACGGTGCGAAAGCGAACGAGTTCTTCAGAAATTGTTTCACCGTCTTCTGGCTGCAAAAATGGCGACACCGCCATCCACATGTTGTCGCGTCGAAATACTTGACGTCGGTGGGCATAATAAATACTCGGTAAATCGATGTTGTAGTCGGCAACGAATTGCCAGATGTCTAGTTCTGTCCAATTTGAAATCGGAAAAATCCTGAAATGTTCGCCAGGTTTATGGCGACCGTTATAGATTCCCCAAAGTTCTGGTCGCTGAGTTTTAGGGTCCCATTGACCGAAGGCATCGCGATGTGAATAGACGCGTTCTTTGGCGCGAGCGCGTTCTTCGTCGCGGCGCGCACCACCAAACACGGCATCAAACTTGTGTTCTTTGATTGAGTCGAGCAGCGTCACAGTTTGAAGCGGATTGCGACTCGCACGCGGCCCTGTTGCGTCTTGAATCCGGCCAGCGTCGATTGATGCTTGCACTGAGCCAACGATTAGTTGAACATCAAGGTCGCGTACCGCGCGATCGCGAAACTCGATGACTTCGGCAAAGTTATGGCCAGTGTCGATGTGCATCACCGGAAACGGCACACGAGCGGGGCTGAAAGCACGTGCAGCAAGGTGCAACATTACGACTGAATCTTTGCCACCCGAGAACAGCATCGCTGGGCGCTCAAACTCTGCTGCGACTTCGCGGATAATTGTGACCGACTCGTCAATCAGGCTGCGTAATGCTGATTTCACCCCTTTAAGACTAGGGCTTTAAGCATTGCCCGAGTGACAAACGACGAATACCTGCGGTCAAATAGATCGGGCAATTAGTGTGGCTTCGGGCGATAAAGAAAATATCTTCAGATTTTCTAGAGGGCAAATTGTGACACGGCTATCCAAATCAAGTACCAACGAATCAATTCTGTCGGTGTTGCGAGAAACAGCCGATGCAGTGTCAATCGTGTTACGTGCGAACAAAGATTGGTCGTTGTCCGGGTTGCGTGACACGCAATATTCGGTAGATCTTCGGGCAGATGCCGCGGCCCTTGAAGTTTTGCATGGTGCGGGCGTCGCCGTGTTGTCTGAAGAAAGTGAAATTACAGGTGTGTTCGGTGAAGATGATCTCTGTGTCGTAATGGATCCACTGGATGGTTCGACAAATGCCAGTCGTGGTGTGCCATGGTATGCAACCGCGTTGTGTGCGATCGACAAAGGCGGCATGCGCGCTGGGCTTGTTGTGAATCAAGCGATGCAAAGTGATTCGTATTGGGCGACTGCCGGCGGTGGTGCGTTTCATAATGGCGAGGTGATGAGTCCGAGTGGCTGTGTCGATCTTGGTGAAGCAGTTGTTGGTATTTCGGGTATTCCAAAACAGCGACCAAAGTGGGGTCAGTTTCGCGCACTTGGTGCCGCGGCTTTGGATATTTGCTTGGTAGCCGATGGAGTGATTGACGCCTGGATTGATTTCTACAGTCATGGCGTCTGGGATTACTTGGCGAGCGCTCTGATCTGTCAAGAAGCTGGTGCGTTGATCGTTGAACATCAGGGCAGAGATTTGATCGTGCAAGAACATTCTCATCGTCGCACGCCAATTGTCGCCGCAACACCTGCGCTACTTGAGATTGTTAAGCAAATTCGCGACCAAAAGTAACTCGATGTCGCTCGCACAAACTGAGATGACACAATTGCTGTGGACGGCCAAAGATCGTGGCGCGTTCATGGCCAGCCTTTTGCAATTTGAAGCAAATCTTAAAGATAAAAAGATTATTGCTGAATGCAAAATAGCCATTTTGAGTGGATCAACAACATCTTTGGTCTCGCGACTACTCAAATTGTTTTTACTAAATAACGGCATTAGAGCCGATGTTTTTGAAGGTCATTTTGGAAATTTCTTCATTGATTCGATGAACCCAAGTGCAGATCTTCTCGCCTTTAAGCCTGACATTATTTATATTCATACCTCGCGTGTCAATTTGAAGAGCTTCGGCAATTCGCGCGGTTTCGTGACTGGTGATGACGGCAATAG
>CAXNFV010000010.1:0-10770 GCA_964201675.1 Ilumatobacteraceae bacterium
TGAGTCAATACGGCAGTGACGCGAAGTTTCTTGCAGGCGGTCACAGTTTATTGCCGCTGATGAAGTTGCGTCTCGCCCAACCAGCGATGCTGATCGACATCGGCCGTGTCAAAGACTTGTCATACATCAAAGATGCGGGAAACCACATCGCGATTGGTGCATTGACACGCCACATGGATGTCGAGACTTCAAAAGTTTTGCATGAGCACGCACCGCTTCTTAGTCATGCGGCCGGTCATGTTGGCGATGCCCAAGTTCGCCATCGTGGCACGATCGGCGGTTCGATCGCTCACGCCGACCCAGCCAGCGATCTGCCAGCAACAACGCTTGCCCTTGGTGCGACATATGTTGTGCAAGGGCCACGCGGTCAGCGCGAAATCGCCGCAGCGAACTTTTACAAAGGCTTTCTCGAAAGCGACTTGGCTGCCGACGAGATGCTGATCGAAATTCGCGTACCAAAAATGCAGGGCGCCGGCTGGAGTTTTCAAAAGTTCAATCGTCGCGCGCAAGATTGGGCGATTGTTGGCGTAGCCGCATGGCGTCGCAAAGGTGAAGCCGGTGTTGCTCTTGTAAATATGGGCTCAACGCCAATTCTTGCTACTAGCGTGTCGACTGCAATCGCCAAAGGCGCTTCAATCAATGATGCGGCTGCAATGGCGTCTAACGAGGCCGAGCCGCAAAGTGACTTGAATGCTTCTACCGATTATCGCAAGCATTTGGCTTGTGTTCTCGTTCGCCGTGCACTTGAGGCCGCTTCAAAATAAAGAGTTTCTCCTGAGAAAACTATGAAGTTGTTCTCAATTAGACGTGCGCTGATTGCTGTGTACGGCCTTGTCTTTTTTTGGTCGGCTAAGCAATTTGGGCTACCAGTTGACCGCATTGCGGTCGTGTTGTGGCTGTTGGGTGCACTTGTTTGTGGCAACGTCGGCAAACCCATGCGAGAACAACGAGCAATGGTTCGCGACTGGGCGATTTTGGTCGCTCTACTTTTTGCTTACGAATACAGTCGGGGCATCGCTGATCAACTTGGCACGCGAGTTCATATGACAGCCATTCGTGATATCGATCGATTTTTATTTTTCGGCAACGATCCGAACGTTTGGGTGCAAAATCACTTCAATATTTCCCGCAAAGTTTCATGGTATGAACTACCACTGGCAGTCGTCTATATGACTCACTTTGTGTTTCCAGTTGCAATTGCGGTCGTCTTGTGGCTTTCTAATCGGCGCCAATGGGATCGCTACATGCGCAGATTCGCACTTCTACTCGGCGCAGGCGTGGCAACCTATATTTTGTTTCCGGTTGCGCCACCGTGGATGGCCGCACGTGACGGGTACATAGGCGATATTGCTCGTATCACCGCTCGCGGTTGGCGCAGCATGGGACTCTCAACTGTGTCAAAAGTTTTTGACCGCGGCAAAGAAATCACGAACCCGGTGGCGGCGTTGCCATCTTTGCATGCTGCGTTTTCGCTTTTGGTGGTGGTTTTCTTTTTTAAATGGATGTCAACACCGTGGCGAATTATCTCGTTAATACTCCCAGTCTCGATGGCATTCGCTCTCGTATATTTTGGTGAACATTATGTCACCGATATTCTGGCTGGCTGGCTTTATGTCGGCGCAGCAAGTTATGTTGCGACCCGCTACGAGCACAAAAAACTTGTCGCGAGTGCAGTCGCTGAAACTACTAGTAGCTAATTTGCGCGGCTGAGCGCGTCGCAATATACGGCTTGAAATATTTGGCGCGAATTTCGTTATGCAGCGGGTTCTCGTCATAGGCGCGCCAACCTGCAACGTCATCAAAAGTCGCAACGATCAAATAGTTAGCGTTCGTCGGGGCCGAAACACCTAAATCGGGTCCGCAGTGATAACTTCGCACTGAAGGTATTTTTGCCGCCATGTCTTGTAAAACTTTGTCGATCACCTCGTGATAGTTCGCGGGCACTTGATCATTCCATGTGATTGCCACGACATGTTGCAACATCAGATCAAACCCGAATATTGGCCGCCGTCAACTTGAAGATTCGCACCAGTAATAAACTTCGCCGACTCACTGCACAAAAATGCAACGACATCACCGAAATCTTTCGGGTCACCGACGACCCCAGCCGGAATATCTAGCGCCTGAGCATCAGGTACTGCGCCATATAACTGTGTGATTCGGTTTGTGGCATGGGTACCAGGTTGCACCGTATTTATTGTTACACAATCACCAGCAACTTCGCGAGCAACAGTCTTAAGAAAACCAGTCAAACCTGCACGCATCGTGTTTGAAAGAATTAAATTAGCGATTGGTTGGCGCACGGCGATAGAAGTAATCGCCACGACCCGCCCCCACTTGCGCGATTGCATCTCAGGCACGACGAGTTTCGTCATCGCGATCATTGACATCAAACCGTTTTGTAGCGCAGTTTCGTAATTCTCAACACTTGTACTGGCGAAGTTTCCCGCAGGTGGCCCGCCACCATTTAGAACAACAATGTCAATATGGCCAAGCAGAGCAGTTGCTTGTTCAATAAAAGTTTCACCACCAGCGACACTTGAAACATCACCAACAATTCCGATACACGAGTTGCCAATTTTTGTCGCAGCATCACTCACACGTTTGGCATCACGACCACACACGACAACTCTCACTCCGTCATTTGCCAGCGCCTGAGCAGTTGCAAAACCAAGCCCGGCAGAACCACCAGATACAACTGCCGTTCGCCCCGAAAGCCCTAGATCCATGAACATCTAGATTACTTCGTCGATTAGTTGTTCTCGCATAGAATGCTTTCTGTTAGGTGGTGAGACCAAATGGACCGATCGGCAAACCCGCCGCGGTCGAGCGAGCGTTACCTTGATGCGATAGCCGATGCGGACACGTTTCCTTATTGGTTAGATGACGTTGACGAGCCCGACTCGAACCCAACTGCAGTTCACAACGAAGACTGCGATCTGTGCGTGGTCGGTGGTGGTTTTACCGGTCTATGGACGGCAATCATCGCCAAACAACGCGACGCCAAACGTGATGTCGTTCTTATTGACGCGCACGAGATTGGCTCAGGTGCGAGCAGTCGCAATGGTGGATTCATGGATTACTCGTTGACCCATGGCATTGCCAATGCTCAACAAAGATTTCCCGATGAAGTTGAAATTCTCGAACAACTCGGCCGCGAAAACATCGCCGAGATCGAAAAAGTAATTCGTGAGTACAACATTGACTGCGACTTTGAGCGCAACGGTGCGATCGAGGTTGCCAGCACTTGGCACCCAGAGAACTACACGGATGAATTAAAAGAGGACTATTCGATTTTGCGCGACCTCGGACACGATGTTGTGTGGCTTGACCGCGACGCAATGAATGCCGAAGTTCACTCGCCTGTGTTTACGGGTGGCCTGTGGGCAAAAGATACTTCGGCACTCGTTGACCCTGCGCGTTTGGCATGGGGTCTAAAGCGTGTGGCGCAAACTCTCGGGGTGAGAATTTATGAAGACACTCGTGCCAATGAAATTTCTGAAAACAAATCAGGCATTGAGATAAAAACAGCCTTGGCGAAAATTCAAGCACAAAATGTTGCGCTTGCAACAAATACTTTCAAACCATTGCTACGAAAGATGAACAAATACATTGCCCCCGTTTACGACTATTGCCTGGTCACAGAGCCGTTAACAGCACAACAACTTGAAAGTATCGGTTGGCGCAATCGCCAAGGTCTCGCAGATTGCTCAAATCAGTTTCACTATTTTAGGTTGACCGCCGACAACAGAATTTTGTGGGGCGGCTATGACGCGATTTATTACTTCGGTGGCCAGATGGATAAAGAACTTGAATCTCGCCCAGAAAGTTGGGCGATGTTGTCGAGCCAGTTTTTTACAACTTTCCCGCAACTCGAGGGAGTCAAGTTCTCGCATATGTGGGGTGCGCCGATTGATACGTGTTCGCGTTACAGCGTGTTCTGGGGAACGCAATATAAAAATCGCGTCGCATATGCAATCGGCTATACAGGCCTCGGGGTCGCAGCATCAAGATTTGGCGGCGAAGTGATGCTTGATCTGCTGGCAGGAAGTTCGACTCGTGCTACTCGAACAGAATTCGTCCAAACCAAACCGCGGGCCTTTCCGCCCGAGCCATTTCGGTTTATCGGCATCCAAGCCACGCGCTGGTCGCTTGACTACGAAGACCGTACCGGCAAACGCAATCTGTGGCTTCGTTTGCTAGATCGCCTAGGTTTGGGCTTCGACTCGTAGACGATGATGACCTGATTATCCTGATGAGATGAGTTTGCAGAGCGTTGCCGATGTGCACAGTGCGCTAGATGCAAACAATTATCTTGCGAACGACGGATTAGCCACGGCAGTTTTTTTGGCGATGTCGCTAAATCGACCGTTGCTGCTCGAAGGTGAGGCCGGTGTCGGCAAAACTGAACTGGCAAAAGTTCTGGCGACAATTCGTAACAGTGAACTAATTCGTTTGCAATGCTACGAGGGCATCGATGCCGCACAAGCGATGTATGACTGGGATTATTCGCGACAGTTGCTACACCTGCGCACAGTTGAAGCAACAGGCGAGGCATCATCGCTTGGTGCCGACAAACTTGAAGGTCAGTTATATAGCGAGAAGTTTTTGATTCGTCGCGCATTGTTGCGAGCGATTGATCAGCACGACGGAACTTCGCCGGTTTTATTGATCGACGAAATTGATCGCGCTGACGACGAATTTGAGGCTTACTTATTAGAAGTGCTCTCTGATTTTCAAATCACGATCCCTGAACTTGGCACGTATAAAGCAACTACGCCACCGTTAGTTGTGCTGACATCAAATCGCACCCGAGACGTGCACGATGCGCTGAAGCGTCGATGTTTGTATCACTGGGTCGAGCACCCTGATTTTGAGCGCGAAGTTGAAATTGTTCGCCGACGGGTACCGCAAGTAAACGAAACTCTCGCCCGACAAGTTAGTGCCGCAGTCGAATCATTGCGCAAAATGCAGTTGTACAAGCCACCTGGTGTCGCTGAAACAATCGACTGGGCTAATGCACTTGGTCGACTCGGCATTCGCGAACTTGATGAGTCAGTTGTGCAGGCAACTCTCGGCACCGTGCTCAAGTACCGCGAAGATCACGAGAGAGTTCGTGACAGCGGTGTTGCTGGTCTGGTCAAACAAGCATTTGAGCGAGGGTTGTCCAACGACTAATGAATACTGCAACGCCAGTATCGCCAGTATCGCCAGCCCACAAAATGGCAGTTGCGTTCGCCCGCGTCTTAAGGGGTGTCGGTTTGGATGCGCCACTTGATTCTGTGATTGTCTTTGTTAACGCCTTAGAACAACTTGGTCTCAAAGACCGCAACGATGTTTACTGGGCGGCGCATTCAACTTTGGTGCGCAGACACGAAGATACACCGATTTTTGATCGAGCCTTTGCGGTTTTTTGGGATCAACGATTTGCAACTGATAAATCCGAAGATGAACCCGAAAATATCTCGATGACTTTGTTGGTTGACGACGAAAATCAAAAAGATGACGACAACGAACCTGCCGAACCGATCGACGATGAAAATACCATCACGCTTCGTTTTTCGAGCATTGAGACTTTAAGAGAGAAAGATTTTGCAGAATACAACGATGCCGAACTTCGCGAGGCCGAACAATTCATGACTCGTCTTCGTTTGGCAGGGCCACCGAAAAAGTCTTTGCGCCTGACAAAAGCCAACCATCATGGCGCTCGGCACGATATTCGTCGCACGATGCGCGCTTCGTTGCAACATGACGGTGAACCGATTGAAAGATACTGGCGAGAGCCGAGCACTCGCTTGCGAAGACTCGTTGTACTGTTAGATATTTCTGGATCAATGGAACCGTATGCTCGGGCGTTGTTGCGATTTATGCACGCCGCAGTTGTTGGCCGTCAACGCGTTGAAGCGTTTACATTTGGCACGCGACTAACACGCATCACGAAAGAACTCACGAGCCGCGACCCTGACCGCGCACTCGCGCAGACTTCGACACAAGTTTCGGATTGGAGTGGCGGCACGCGACTCGGCGAATGTTTACGAAACTTTAATGACAGTTGGGGTATCGGTGGTATGGCTCGTGGGTCTATCTTCGTTGTGCTCTCAGATGGTTGGGATCGTGGAGACCCCGAAATTCTTGCCGAGCAAATGCAAAGACTAAACCGAGTGGCGTTTCGCATGATCTGGGTGAATCCGTTAAAAGTTAGCCCTGGCTATGCACCACTCGCCCGAGGTATGGCAGCCGCGTTACCGTACATTGACGACTTTGTTGAAGGACACTCTCTTGATGCTCTGCAACAATTAACCGAAGTTATTTCTCGAAACTCAAACGAAAAACAAAGGATGATGGCGCATGCGTGAAATTCTCAATGACATTGACCAATGGCGTTCACAAAATAAACGCGTTGCAGTTGCTCGTGTCGTAGATATTGAAGGCTCTGGGCCACGAGACCCCGGTGCGGCGATGGCCGTTAATCAAGACGGTGTGGTCAGTGGTTCTGTCTCGGGCGGTTGTGTTGAAAGCGCGGTAGTCGCCGAAGCACTTGAAATTTTGGCTAGTGACAGCCCCGGACGTCTGGTCAAATTTGGTTACTCAGATGATGAGGCATTCGCCGTTGGTTTAACTTGCGGCGGAGTTGTGCACCTATTTATTCAGCCACTCAACTGGTAAGACAACAAAAATGATCTACAAGACGCTTGCCGACAGAATTCGCAACAACAAACCAGTCGTCTTGCTGACGATTATTGACGGCCCAAACATTGGTGCGACGTTATTGGCGACCCCCAATTTAGAAAATCTCGGCACTCTTGGTGATGCCGAACTTGACCGTGTTGCGTCGCGAGATGCACTTGGTGAACTCGAGGCCGGTCGCACGAGCGTGCGCAGTTACGGACCGTCTGGCCAAGTAACCCCCGAAGATTTACACGACACACCAACGGTGCGAGTGTTCGTTGAATCTTTTTCTCCACCACCCCAAATGATTATTTTTGGTGCGGTCGACTTCACTGCCGCACTAGCCAAGGTTGCCAAAGTACTCGGATACTATGTTTTGGTCTGCGACGCGCGAGAAGTTTTTGCCACTAAACGAAGATTTCCGATGGCTGATGAAGTACTCGTCACATGGCCGACTCCGGTTCTAACTGAAAGGGGTCCAGACCTCGGACCTCGAGATGCGATTTGCATTTTGACTCACGACCCCAAGTTTGATGTGCCCGCGATACAAGGTGCACTTGCAACGAATGTTGGCTACATCGGGGTAATGGGTAGTCGCAAGACACACGCCAAACGTCTCGAACGACTCACCGAAGTTGGGGTCACCGAACAAAAAGATCTAGAGCGATTGATGTCACCGATTGGTCTTGATATTGGTTCGCGTACCCCCGAAGAGACAGCGATCTCAATTTGCGCCGAAATAATTGGGCGCAGGGTCGGTCGCACTGTGCCATCTCTTCGAGAGAGCACAGGGCCAATTCATAAGTGAAGTTGCCGACGCTCAAACAGAGCGCGCGTCGGTGACCGTGTGACACAAATGCAAATTGATTATTCACCAAAATTTGACCACGAATACCTAAACTGATTTGGAAGCAAATAATCTCAAGACAAAGAAAGATTTACTAATGGCTATTTCTCAGCGAGCAATGCAAACAAAAATTTCACTTCAACAAGAGGTAGTTGCGAAACAATTGCGCAAACTTCGTACAGATGCAGAACTGAGCCAAGATAACCTTGCCCAACTCGCTGGTATTGACCGCAAGACAATAAACCGCATCGAAAATGGACACTTCTCACCAACCCTTGACACGATCACCCGCCTGTGCGCCGTATTGAAGATCACACCAAGTAATTTGTTGAGTAGTGGTAAAACAGCGCGAAAATAAAAGAGATAACTGCTCGCGAGAGTTTTCGTGAGAGCAAGCTCACCAACAGTTGCGATATTGCTGGCAGCAGGTGGCGGTAGCCGTTTTGAAAGAAGCGAACACAAACTGACTGCGCTCATTTCAAAGCGCGCCGTTTGCTCATGGTCTCTTCAACACTTACTAGAAGCGAAATTTGAAAGTGTAGTCGTCGTAACTGGAGCAGTTGATTTGGTATCGGCTCTCGAAATTGAAAAAGTTAACCAAAGCGATACGGTGCGAATTATTCACAACCCGCTGTGGCAATCAGGTCTGGCAAGTTCATTGCAATGTGGCATCAATGTTGCCCGAGATCACGGGGCTCAGGCAGTCGTTGTTGGTCTAGCCGATCAACCAGCCGTTACTGCGACGGCATGGCTGCAAGTTGCGGCTTCAAATTCGCCGCTTGCAGTCGCAACTTACGGTGGTGTCCGCGGCAATCCAGTACGTCTGCATGCCGAACTCTGGCAATTATTGCCCGAGACCGGCGATGACGGTGCTCGAATGCTGTTTAAGTCACATAGAGATTTAATCGAAGAAATCCCATGTCTTGGTTCTGCTCAAGATGTTGACACGGTGTCTGATCTCGAACGACTTCGAGAAATATTTGAAAACAACCAGTGACCATAAGTAACTAGCAATGGTCAAAGCAACTGCTCAAGACATCGCCCGAATAACAGAACTACTCGGACGCCGACCACAAGGTGATTTCGAAGTTGTCGTTCGAGACGTTGACGGAGACCCCGTTGTTGTAAAAAATGATCCACTACTTTTTGACGGCACACCGATGCCAACAAGGTTTTGGCTCGTGGGTTCGCGACCGCATCTACTTGTGAGTCGCTTAGAGTCTGCAGGTTGCATAGATCTTGCCGAAAGCGAAGTTGACCCTCAAGAACTTGTGCAGACACACCTGACATATGCGATTGAGCGCGACAGTCAGATACCAGCAGAGCACATCGGGCCACGACCGCACGGTGGTGTTGCGGGCACAAGAACTGGCGTCAAGTGTCTGCACGCGCACTACGCAAATTGGCTTGCCGGTGGCAAAGATGTTGTCGGGGCTTGGGTCGCTAAACGGCTAGCCGAATAACTAGCCAAATAACTAGCCAAATAACTGGTTGAAAATCTCGGCGAATAGTTCGCTCGCATATTAGGGTTCGGTATCAATGGATTCAATATTCGCGGCGATTGATATCGGCAGTAACTCGACAAATCTATTGATCGCCGATATCTCCGGAAAAACACTTGAACGAATCGTGCGTTCAACTCGCCTCGGTGCCGGGCTCACAAAAACTGGCTCGCTTAGTGCAGAGTCAATTGACCGCACAGTGACGTGCATCAGTGAATATGCGTTGACAATGAAAACTCACAAAGTCACCAAAATGCGGGTTGTCGCCACTGCGGCGTGCAGGGCAGCCGACAACACGCAAGAGTTTTTTGAAAAAGTAAAAATTGCATCTGGTCTTGAGCCTGAGATAATTTCCGGAGAACAAGAAGGTGCCCTCGCCTACCTCGGAGCGACTAAATCTTTCACAAAATCTTTAGATAGTCAGACTTTAGTGATTGACATTGGCGGTGGATCAACCGAATTGATGATTGGCACGATGTCGCTCAAAACCGCAATCAGTATTCCGTTTGGTGCCGTAACCCTGAGCGAAAGCGAACTGCACCGCGATCCACCTCGTCCCGAAGAACTGACCAACGCTATTTCGCTCGCATCCGATGCCGTTGATGATGCTGTTCACATGAACCCAGAACTCGCATCTGCTGACCAAGTCATCGGCGTTGCAGGGACCATCGTCACAATCGCCGCCGTCGAGCTCGGGCTTAAACAATTTGATGTCGAGAAGTTACACGCAATGCGACTAACTCGTAATGCA
This sequence comes from Ilumatobacteraceae bacterium, assembly GCA_964201675.1. GTDB lineage: Bacteria > Actinomycetota > Acidimicrobiia > Acidimicrobiales > Ilumatobacteraceae > BACL27. The sequence continues at coordinate 9,770 of CAXNFV010000010.1, forward strand.
GCAGAAGATGTTTTTCGAACGCTGGCAACCGAACCGTTAGTTGACAGGGTTTTTAACCCAGGGCTACCACGCGACCGAGCCGACATCATTGTGGGCGGATGTTGTTTACTAGTAGCTGTGATGCGAAGACTGCAAATACCCGAATTGATTGTCAGTCAGCACAATTTACTCGACGGCATCGTTGAAGATCTGCGGAAAAAATCAGCATGAGTGGCGCTTCGGCAAACACGGCTGGCTCTGCCAGCCCGATAATCAGAAGTCAGCATCCTGCTGGTGCTCAAGTTAAAACTTTGCGTCTTCAAGGCAAGCGGATCATGATGCGACCTCTCGTGCCAAGCGATCACGCCGCTTGGAGCGAAGTGCGCTTGAGAAATGGAGAGTGGTTGTCGGTCTGGGAGCCTCAGCGATCAGAATACATTGCTGACCCCGCCACCGACTATCAAGCATTTGAGCGTCGATGTGCCGCTCGTGATCGCGAGCGACTTGCTGGCACTTCATACGCTCTTGGCTTGTTTATCGAAAGCACTTTCGCGGGCGAGGTTAATCTAAATAACGTTCTGCGCGGCGCGATGCAAACCGGAACGGTCGGATACTGGATTGATCGCGCGCATGCCGGCAATGGTTATGTTGCAGAAGGCGTGGCAGTATTGTCTCAGTTTGCATTTGAAGAATTGAAACTTCACAGAATTGAAGTCTGCATTATTCCGAGAAACACAAACAGCAAAAAAGTAATGGATAAACTTAAATTTCGTCTCGAAGGTCTGGCAGAAAGATTTTTAGAAATTAATGGCGTATGGGAGGACCACCTGCGCTACGGGTTCACGACTGAAGAGTGGCAAAACCGCAAGGCAGCAATTGCCCAACAATGGCTGGTTGCTAAAACTTAAAACTCCAAAAAATTACGATTTTTTAATGCGGTTCTGCAGGGCAGCCAAACGCTCAGCAAACCAAGGCTGACGGGTCGTCCAAACTTGTGGCTCAAGTTCTTTGGCCACTGCCTC
>CAXNFV010000011.1:0-10743 GCA_964201675.1 Ilumatobacteraceae bacterium
GACTTGGTTGTGCTGCTATCGGATGACCTTGCAAACAATGTTCAGCGCAAACTTAGTCAAAGGTTTCATAAGCGTGTTCGAGTGATCCCAAATTTCGTCGACACGCAGGCAATAACACCGATGTCGCGGATGACGAAATATCGCACCGAACTCGGCATTGATGATGAGATGGTTGTGATGTATGCAGGCAATGTCGGTTTTTCGCAGTCACTTGAAATGTTGATTGCTGCGGCACGAGAATTAACACAAATAGTTTTTGTGATCAACGGTGACGGTGCTGCTCGTGAATCGTTGAAAGCCGCCGCATATGGACTCGACAACATTCGTTTTGGCGATTACCAAGATATTTCGCGACTCAGCGAAGTATTGGCAACTGGTGATCTTCATGTCGTGCCACTTAAGCGTGGTCTTGGTTCGGTTAGCGTTCCATCAAAAACTTATTCAGTTCTTGCGGCAGGTCGACCAGTATGTGCTGCGATTGATCTGGATACCGAAGTGCCGCGAATTTTGGCGGCTGCCAAGGCCGGGATCTGCGTTGAACCCGATGACACTCGGGCGTTCATCTCGGCGCTTAGATCGATGACGCAAGACCCTAAAATGCTTGGCGAAATGGGTGAGCGAGGACGAAAATGGGTAGAGGGTCATGCCTCTGCTGGCTCTGTTGCACAACGATACGAAGCCTTGTATGCGCCATAAGGCGGTAGCCTTTGGTCTTCGTGGGTACTTCATCTTCCGCTAAAAAAATCGCCAAACTTGCCAGTGTCAGCAAAAACAGCAAAGGTCGAAAGATTCGAGTGCAAGGTGGAACGTTGTTTCCGACCATGATATTTGCGATCTGCATTCTTGGTGTTGCACTAATTGCTTATGCTCGTCAGAGCCAAGAACAAGCCAGCGCATTAGACACCGCGAAACAGAACTACTACACAGCATTTGGTGTTTACAAGTGCGACCAATTCATTGACGCTCTGCCAGCAGGCCAAGATGTCGGCGCAGGTGCCGCCACCCTCAAGCCAGGCGCCTACATCGAGTCGGCAGGCGTAGTTCGTTGGGAGCCGCAAGTTCTCTCTGGTGAGCGTCGGGCAAATCTGCAAACAATTTTTGATTTGTACGGCATAGAAGTGACGAATGATTCGATCAAGTTTCCACCGACCATCAATAATGGTGAAACAATTTCCGAACTTGACACAAAATGTGCGGATAAAGATGCATCGGTGCAAGTTTCGGTTTGGGATTCAAAGATTTCAACATCGAAGATTTCAATCGCAGACCTCGGCAAAGTTCGTTTGACTGGCAATGGCATGTCGATAACACTTGCATTTGTGCCCAAAGATGTTGAGGCACCGCAACCAGTTTCAACTTCAGATCTAGAACTACTGATACTCAACTCATAGGAAGATCTGACATGCACGCAGTTGTGCTCGTCGGCGGTTTTGGCACGAGGCTTCAACCACTGACGTTCGAGACCCCCAAGCCGTTGTTGCCAGTGTGTAATATTCCACTTTTAGAAAGACTGATGACTTCGCTGGCGCATGGCGGAGTGACACATGCAGTGTTGGCACTGGGCTTCAAGCCCGAACCTTTCTTGAAAGCGTTTCCAGATAATCGTTGCGCCGGCGTCGAACTGAGTTATGCAGTCGAAGATCGCCCACTAGACACATCCGGAGCAATTGGGTTTGCCGCGCGCGAAGCCAAGATAAATGAGCGGGGCGAAACATTTGTTGTCGCAAACGGCGACATTCTCACTGATTTAGATGTGGCAAAACTTGTTGCGTTTCATCATTCGGCAAAAGCCGAAGGCACAATTCACTTGACTCCGGTCGCAGATCCTTCTCAATATGGTGTGGTTGAAACTGATGCGACTGGCAAAGTAATTCGTTTTGTTGAAAAACCTAAAACCGGTGAGACTATGTCGCGGCACGTTAATGGTGGAACATATATTTTTGAAACTTCTGCACTTGAGCGAATGCCTGGAACAGCCCCACTTTCAATTGAACGCGAGACGTTTCCTGAGATGGTTCGTGCCGGAGTTTTGTATGCGTTTGCAACTGACGACTACTGGATAGATGCGGGTCGCCCTGATACTTATGTCCGCAGCAACGTCGATCTTCTCTCAAGGAAAAGTATTTACAAAGTGACGCCGATTGACGCCAGTGCCAAGGTTGATGCGACTGCTGTGATTACTCAAAGCGCAATCGGGGCGAATTGTGTAGTCGGAGAAAATGCACAAATCGTGCGCAGTGTGTTGATGACTGGGGCCAGAGTTGACGCGAATGCAGTTGTGGTAGACAGTGCAGTTATGGGACACATTGGTGCGTTCTCACAGATAACTTCTTGTTTGATAGGCGCCCAAGGTGAAGTAAATTCTGGTGCTGTGTTGAGAGATGCCAAAGTTCCAGATCCCGCTGGACTGACCTAGGTCAGATGACTCGCAAATGAATTATGAATAGATAAATGGCGCAAAACAGTGCACTTATTTGTGGTGGCGCTGGTTTTATTGGCTCGCATTTAGTTGATCGGTTACTGGCTGACGGGCACAATGTTGAAGTCGTCGATGATTTGTCAGTTGGGTCTTTGGCCAATCTCAGCGATGCGCGCGCGATTGGAAGCGGATTGCGATTTCACCACTTGGATATTTTGGCTCCCGAGTTCTCAGAATTGATTTCGATCCGCCAACCATCTTTCATTTATCATTTGGCGTTGTTGCCGCCGAGCCAAACTACGACTGGTGAGTTTTTGGCTTCGGCAAGTCTGCTGTTGGCGGTTCTTGAAGCGGCGCAAAAACACAAAATTAAAAAAGTTGTTGTCGCATTACCCGCGAATCTGGTCTACGGAGAAGTTCCTGCGCGACAGTTACCAGTCAAAGAAGGTCGCAAGCCTGAACCTATGGGGGTTGCCTATGTAATGGCGAATGCACTCATAGATCTCTTGACTGTTTATCGCGAAAGTTACGATGTCGAGTTCACTGCTTTGGCGATGACGAATGTTTACGGCAAGCGTCAACGCCCGAGTGACGGTGTTGTTGCATCCTTTGCTGATTCAGTGCAGACAAATACATCCCCCGTGATTTATGGAAACGGTCGGCAAACACGTGATTTTCTATTCATAGATGATGCAGTTGACGCCCTGTCTCGCGCAATGACCAAGGGTGGAGGGTTGGTAATCAACATCGGAACCGGGATTCAAACCTCAGTTAGCGATTTGTGGAAGTTGATTGGTATATCTACAACATTGAGAGAAAGTTTCGAACCTGCGCGACACGCAGATTTACAACGCAGTTCGGTTAACGCAACACGCGCACGACTTCAACTTGGTTGGGCCCACTGGACGTCGGTAAAAGCAGGCATTGCAGAATTGCTGGCTGATTTAAACTAGCAAATTAGCGAAAGAGATCTTCTTGGGGTGGTCTGACCAGTTCGCCGATATCTGAATTACGAAACCAAGTCTCGTCAACACCGCGAACTACGGCAACAGGCACACCTGAGGACTTTCCCATCACGAGTTCGGCTGCGCTAGCCAACTCGTCGGCAACTGCTACTTCTGTTACTTGCATAATTCTGCCAAGTGAGTCAGGGGTTCCACGCAGGTCCACGACGCCGGCGATTCCGGCAACGCCAATCGCGACATCAGTTAATCCTTTTCGCCAAGGTCGGCCAAAAGTATCGCTGATAATCACTCCGACGCTGACACCAAGAGTTGCGCCAATGATGTCGCGAATTCGTCGTGCAGACTTATCGCTGTCGATCGGCAGCAAGGCCGCGTATCCGCGTTCGACATTTGACAAGTCGATTCCGCTGTTGGCACATACAAACCCGTGCTTGGTTTCGGTGATTATGAGATCTCCGCGCCGGCGCACAATTCTTACCGCCTCATCTTCAACGAGTTGCTTATGGCTGAGTGGGTCGGACGCGTCAATCGGTACAAGTCGACCTTCGGCTTTTGAAACAATTTTTTGAGTGACGACCAAGACGTCATTGTTCTGCAACGGCCCATTTGGTTCTTGGCGACAGGCGTCTGAGATGATTTTTCCGAGTTGATGCTGAGGTGTAATTTCGCCGATTCCTTCGACGCCCCAAATTGTTAATCGGCTCATGTGCTATCCGGCGATGCTGTCAAGAGTTGTTTGGGCAAGTTCGCCTGCAATTTTGGGCTCTGACATCACCGTGTTGGTCACGATGCAACGCATTCCTTCGAGTTCGATCGCATCTTTGAGGTCTGCATCCACGGTGTCAATGATAAGTGTCGAAGCAATATCTTTATACAACCTCGCCACACCGAGAGCAGAAGATTCGTGACCGAGTTCGGTGAGCATTCGATCGGCCGGGCCTTTGAGGGCATGGCCGCCAACGATTGGTGAGATCGCCACTACTTTGTCACGGTTTGTGGTTAGCACTTCGTCTACGCCAATGAGCGCACGAATTGGGCCGATTGAAACAATCGGATTAGACGGTGCAATCACGATCACGTCGGCTTGGTTCAATTCGTTGATGCAGTTCGGCTTGGCGGTTTGTATGCCTTGAAAATAAATCGCACGCACCGCAACACTGTGTTGATACTTGACGAAATATTCTTGAAAACTAATTTTCGTTCCTGCTTTGCCGGCTTGACAATCTTTCGCGAGTTCGACCAAAGTTGAAACATCACTATTGGTCATTGGCACAATTCGTTGAGCAACCTTCCATGCGCGGGCAATTTCACTTGTGATTTGTGAGGCATCGGCACCTTCGCTTCGTCTCGCAGTGCGATAAAAATGTGTTGCAAGATCTTGATCGCCAAGATTGAACCACTCTGGTGCGGCAATCGAGCCAGGTGGTCGCACATCGACATATCTTTTGAGCGACTCCATTGCTCGCCAAGTTTCATTTGCAAGCCCCCAGCCACGCTTCGAATCAATCGACTCGCTAAGCGTGTAAATCACCGTGTCGATGTCAGGCGAGATGTTTAAGCCATGCAAAATCGTGTCGTCACCGGTGTTGACCAACGCGGTCGTGGCTTGTTGATCGTGGACTATTGCCAGCCCGCGAAGAAATCGTGCAGCACCAACCCCGCCAGCGAGAACAACAACTGACTTGATCTTCGAACCAACAACCATGGTCTTTGAGCGTACGGCTCAGGTAGATTAATAGTTCGTTATGACCCGAGCACTGATCACTGGTATTACTGGTCAGGACGGTCGGCACCTCGCTGAATTTTTGAATGGCAAGGGATACGAAGTTTTTGGGTTGGTTAAAGGACAAAACAATCCCAAAGCCGAGTCAATCCGTGATGAGTTTCCGTTTGTTCAACTAGTACCTGGTGACCTTGCAGATTTTTCGAGCCTCGTTAGCGCACTTGAGATGTCGCAACCCGACGAAGTTTATAACTTGGGCGCGATCTCGTTTGTAGCGATGTCATTCAACCAAGCCGAACTCACGGGCAACATAACCGGGCTGGGTGTGTTGCGAATGCTTGAAGCGATTCGTTTGGTGGGTGGGGCGCGAAAAAATCCGATTCGTTTTTACCAGGCTTCATCTTCCGAGATGTTTGGCAAGGTGCGCGAAACCCCACAAACAGAAATGACGCCGTTTCATCCGCGATCGCCTTATGGTGTCGCCAAAGTTTTCGCTCACGACATCACGGTGAACTATCGAGAAAGTTACGACATGTTCGCTTGCTCGGGTATTTTATTTAATCACGAAGGCCCACGCCGGGGGCTCGAATTTGTAACTCGAAAAATCACAAACTCGGTGGCGCGCATAAAACTCGGACTGCAAAACGAACTCGTGCTCGGAAATCTCGAAGCTAAGCGAGATTGGGGTTTCGCCGGCGATTATGTAGAGGCAATGTGGATGATGTTGCAACAACCGACACCTGACGATTTCGTGATTGCCACAGGCAAAGCGCATTCAATAGAGCAGCTGCTTGAAGTCGCATTTGGTGCCGCCGACCTCGGTGACTGGCGAAAATTTGTTCGTCAAGATCAGAGGTTCTTTCGCCCTGCAGAAGTTGACTTATTGATCGGTGATGCGACAAAAGCAAAAACAAAACTCGGCTGGCAACCAAAAGTTGGTTTTGAGACTCTGATTCAGATGATGGTTATAAACGACCTAGATTATGAGTCAAAACGTCGGCGATGACGAACGCAGTTGCGAACGCAAACTTGTAGCAAACGAAATTAATCCAACTACAGAACTTGCAACGAGCGCAATTTCGACACGCAAAAATAAATCGTCACTGACGAGCCAGACTGTGACGACATACGTAAGAAACGCCAAAGACCAGCCGATTGCAACATGCTTGTGTCCATTGAGTGCAATTACTGCTTGGGCAATCGCCAAAGCCATCATGTAGATACCGCTTGCAAGTGCGAGCAAGGTGATCGTTCGGCGGTCGATACTTCCTCCATAAACAAGATCCAGAACATTCGGGCCGACAATGAATGCACCGACTATGCCAAGCAGGCCAACGCCGAAAACCAAAATTACTAACTGCTTGAATCCGGATCGAAATTCTTTGATGTCGCCACGGGCGGCGAGTCTGGTGAGTCTCGGCAATAGTGCTGCTTGAACGGCTTGAAACAAAAATAATGGCACACGAGTTAACAACACTGCATTGCCGAAAAGCGTGACCTGCTCGGCAGGCGCGGTATCGCCAAGTAATGCCACTGTGATAGGCCCGGCATTTACCAGAGCCGCAGCAAAGATTGATCCGCCGAGTAGCAGCCCAAGATTTGGTGTGATCTCCGACCAGGTCGCTGGTGGGCCATCTTCCATTTTCAATTGACCTGAAAACAATATTATTAAGACGCCGACGAGCGGCGTTAGCACGACCACGAGCGCGTAGGCGCCGAGTTGGGTTACTCCTGCAATCAATAAAATTAGGCAAACTACAACGCGAACTGCGCCGTCGGCGCCAACTATGAAGCCATATGAATTGAATTTTCCGAGTCCTGAGCACAAACCTTTGATGATGTAGAAGACTCCGTAAACGGCGATTGCGATTGCCAAACTGGCGGTGACGATGCCGTTACCTTCGAATAAATTGTCATTTACAAACGGCGCTAGTGCGGCAATCATGGCGATTAGTACGACGACGATCATTAAACACAGAATCAAAACTTTTCTTACGACTGGCCAGGCACCTTGACCAAGTGCGCGCCGATGGGCTATCGCACGACTGATTTCTTGTTCAACCGGTAAAAAGAAACCAGGCGCAAGTGCAAACATCACGAACCAAAGTGAAACAAGCGGTTTAAAGCCATCTTGACCGAGTGCCTGCTGACCGATTTTAAAAAATGCATAGATCGTTAAACCAGCAATCATCAAGCCAATTGAAATCGCAATTGTGCCTTCTGGAAGATCAATCCGCTTTTTTTTGGTGGCGAGCGGTGAACTCGATGAACTCTCGTTTTGTACCGACACTAGTTATACGAAATATTTAAAATTGTTTCGCAATTTGATCTTGCAACTTTGCCAGCGTTTCACGACGACAAACTTGGGCTTTTTGAAATGTCAGAATGCCGATCCCAACGGCGATATATGTCGCATCTTTCGACAAGCGCAACAAATCTTGCACCTTGATTGGCCCTAGTCGCAACTCGTCTAATTTGATGTCTCGCACTGTGTCTCCAATCTGCGTTTAGTTTATAGAGCGACAGACATCAAATCGGCACAAGTCGCCGCAAGTAGTCTTATAACGGCATGAGTCGGGTCAGATTTGGATCAAATAGGTCGGAGGAGAATTCTGCGCCACCTGTTGTGACCGCGATGGTTGTTCACCAACCAGGACCATGGTTCGATGAAGTGCTTCAATCACTTGCTAATCAAGACTATTCGGCAGTAAGCCACGTATTTTTCTTAACTTCGCTAGTCATCAACCAGAATGCAGATACTTCGGCATCGCAATTGTTGATGAAAAAGATTCAAACCGTATTGCCTGAATCAATAGTTCGCATTGTTGAAGGAAACCCCGGCTTTGGCGTGTTGATAAACGAAATACAACGCATCGTTGAAGGAAACAAAGGTCTATTTTGTGTGATGCATGACGACGTGCTGCTAGAACCGTCGACAATCAGCCAATTGGTGCACGAGATGCTGGTGACCAATGCTTCGATCGTTGGCCCAAAGCTTGTGCAATGGGATAATCCGACGATCTTAAAGTCGGTTGGTCTGTTGATTGATCGATGCGGCGAGGTCGACCCGCTGATTGAGGCAAATGAGCGTGACCAAGAACAGCACGATTCGGTTAAAGATGTTTTTTTCATTAGTTCGGCATGCATGCTTATCAGGGCTGACACGTTTCGAGAACTAAATGGATTCTGTCGTGAGATTTCATTTTTTGGCGAAGATCTTGAGTTTTGTTGGCGCACACATTTAAGCGGGGCACGAGTGATCTTCGCACCTTCGGCGGTGGTGCGACATCGTGAAATGTTTGCACAGCGAGCACCAGAGATTTCAAAAGATGTGTTAGCCGCTCGTCACCGTGTGCGAACGGTTACGACATTGACATGGAGACTTGAACTCCCGCTTGTATGGCTGCAGATGCTTGTTACCTCAGTTATTGAAACAACCTTCGGCGTCTTCAATGGCAATTTCAGGGGCTCTTTGGCAAATTTACGCGCAACTGTTTCTGTGTTCGTTGATTTTGCATATGTTTGGGGCCGTCGACGCGAAGTTCGAAAAGTTCGACGAGTACCGGCAAGTGATATCAGCAAAATGCAGGTCAAGGGATCGGCGAGAATCACAAAATTTATACGACATCGACGCGCCCTCGAATCACTGTCAATTTCATCTGAGGCGAAATCTCAAAAACTCTGGCGACAAAGTTCAACGAGAGAAGCCGGGTTCGCTTTGCTCGTCATTTTCTTACTGATAGTTATTGGTAGTCGTGGGATCATCCTTGGGGGAAGTCGAACCGTTGGTGAATTTTTGCCATTTGAAGGCGGTGCGAATTCGGCAGGGTCATTGATGAGAATGTTCCGATCAGGTTGGTGGTCAAGCGGCTTTGGTGAAGCAGCAGCAAATCCAACGGGCCTTGGATTACTCGCCCTTGGCGGGTTTTTCGTTCTTGGAAACCTGGCGTTACTCGAAACTTTGATGATCGTTGGTTCGTTGTTTGTTGGTTTCTTTGGAATGTGGCGGCTGTGTGGTTCGTTTTATAACACTCGTGCTCGACTAGTTGGCGCAACTGTTTATGTGGCTTTACCGCTTTCTTATGATGCGATTGCGCGCGGTCGTTTCTCGGCATTGTTGACCGTTGCCGCTTTGCCTTGGGTATTTGATTTGCTGCGAAAAGTTGGTGGCCTTCTACCTAACGAAAGAAAAGATTCTTCGACCGGTGTGCCTTTGTCTAATTCGGAGAATTCAACTGATGTCGGTATCTCTCGTTTGACTCAACTGATCAGTGCTCTAGTTTTGATACTTGGTCTAGTGGCTGCTTTTGCACCTGCGATTTTGGTGATCGCATTTATTGGAATTATTTTGTGGTGTGTCGCATCTCTGTTTGGTAGAACATCAATGCGCAGCCTCGGCACGATGTTTTCAGTTGGGATCATCGGAATCTTTGGCGCTCTTTTTGTTAATTTGCCGTGGTCAATGCATTTTGTTTCAGGTCGATGGTGGGAGTTGCTGACGAGTGATCAATCACTGGGCGAGCGAAACTTAGGGCTGATCGCTCTGGCAAGTTTGAATTTTGGAGAAATAACTGGCGGCACATTGGTGCTTGCATCATATTTTTGTGTTGCATGTTCGCTTTTGGTTGCAAATAGTTGGCGTTTCGTTTGGGCGTTGCGCTCGTCATTTCTGGTTGCAGGAGGGTTGCTCTTGGCAGTCTTAGATGATCAGGGTCTGTTGCCGTTTGGGATGCCAGAACCGGTAATTATCTTGTCGCTTGTTGCGTGCGGTTTGGCTCTCGCGAGTGCGACTTGTGCCAGTGTATTTTCTGAAACTTCGGCAAAGAAGACTTCTGATTGGCGACGGTCAGTTGGTTTGTTAGTTCCCGTTGCGATTTCGGTAGCGATTTTGCCGAGTCTTCTCGGCGTGGTTGATGGTCGATGGCACCAACCAAATGCAACTGTGTCGCAACTTTTTGCACAGATGCCCGATAACCCCACAGACGGAAACTACCGAGTTTTATTCGTTGGCGATAATGAGTTGCTTCCGATATCGACAAATGCAGTTACCAATAAAGTTTCATACGGCGTTTCTGATGACGGACCGGTAAATATAGTTTCGCATTGGGCGCCACAACGCACAGCGATGAACGAACTCGCGGATCATGCTCTAAACGCTCTAATTGATCGACAAACCGTGCGCGTCGGTCGTCTGATGTCGCCATTGGCAATTCGATTTATTGTTGTGCCGCTTGGTGATCAACCGAGTCAGTCAGCGCGCCTGTTGGTTGATTCACTTTCGAATCAAATTGACCTGCGCCGTTTGTACTTTGCTAAAGACCTTGCGATATTCGAGAACTCGGCTTGGCTGCCGATAGTAAGTTTGCTTGACGAAGAATCGGCAGTAGCGAGTGAAAAAGTAGATGAATCTGCGCTTATCGTTCGAGAACTTCGCTCGTTGCTTCCTTTGTTTATTGATGATCAGAGTGTCTCAAATAAAACTGTGTCGAGTGCATTTGACGGCGGAACGGTGCACCTTGCGGTGCCGTTCAACAATAATTGGCAACTTATCGTTGACGACGCTCGACTCAACCCGCGCGTTGCTTTTGGCGCTTCGACCGCGTTTGACGCACCGATTAAGGGCACAGCAAAGTTGA